>JAIQGF010000013.1 GCA_020072845.1 Terriglobia bacterium | reverse complement strand
CAAGGTGAAATCGATGGGTTGCCCACCTGCCGCGACGATATCCGCGCCGATCATGCCCCACGAATCGGACGGGACGGTATACCCCATCGTGACCGAGCTAGCTCCGGCCGCCGTTGATTGTGCGCCGTTGCCGCCGGCTGTCGCGCAATTCACTTGCTTGAGCCAGCGGAGAGTCTTGCCGGAGGTGATGGTGCCATTGCAGCCGGTGACGAGAGCATCCACCACCATGTCCCCTGGTGTGCTCGTGACGGTAACCTTCGGCGACACGCCGCTGCCGAAACTGGTCGCGATATTTCGAACCGGAGTGGTCGGATCCACGCCGGTGAAGCTGACTGACCCCGCTTCGAGTGACGCAGTCCCTCCGCTGAGGGTGACCTGGACCGGATACGTGCCCACTGCGGGAGCCGTCAGATAGAACAACTGCACATACCCATAGGTTTGATTATTGCTGTGCACAATGCCCACCGACGTCATGGGGACGCTGTTATACGTGACGGCGAGCGAATGCCCCGTATCTGGCATCGCACCCACCGCGACACCCACCATCAGCAGCAGATTCATTCCGTTTGCGCCGACCGTGTGGTTCCAGCTCAAACTGGAACCGCTCGCCACCGATGCTCCGCCAGCACTTGGCCCAACCGCATCGAATGCTACGCCCGGAGGCGGAAGCGTCGTCACGACCGACAAGGAAACCGTCGTGGTGTGGTTCAAGCTGCCACTCACACCCGTGACGGTGAGGGTGTAGGTGCCCACGGGCGTGCTCGAACTCGTCGTCACCGCGAGCGTCGACGATCCCGTCGCCGGGTTCGGTGTGAAGCTGCCGGTCGCGCCCGCCGGCAATCCGCTTACGCTCAACGTGACCGCGCCGGTGAAGCCGTTCGTCGGGTTGATCGTCAAGGTGTAGCTCCCCGGCGTGCCTTGCAGTACCGCTTGGCTGGCCGGAATCGCGCTCAGCGAAAAGTCTGGCGCGGGCGCCGGCGCCGTCACCGTCAAGGTCGCCGTCCGGCTGACGCTGTTGTAGAGAGCCGTGATCGTTACCGCCGCATCGGAGGCCACCGGGCTCGTCGTCGCGGTGAAGGCGGCGGTCGTCGCCCCGGCCAGCACCGTCACCGACCCCGGCACCTGGGCCGCCGCCGTATTGCTCGATGTCAAGCTGACCGCCGCCCCGCCCGCAGGCGCCGGCGCGTCCAGCGTCACCGTTCCTGTCGACGACGCCCCGCCCTGCACCGACGTCGGGCTCACGCTCACCCCGCTCAGCGCGGCAACCGGCGCCGTCACCGTCACCGTCAAGGTCGCCGTTCGGCTGACGCTGTTGTAGAGAGCCGTGATCGTCACCGTCTCATTGGAGGCCACCGGGCTCGTGGTCGCGGTGAAGGTGGCGGTCGTGGCCCCGGCCAGCACCGTGACCAACGCCGGCACCCGGGCCGCCGCCGTGTCGCTCGATGTCAAGCTGACCACCGCCCCGCCCGCAGGCGCCGGCGTGTTCAAGGTCACCGTTCCTGTGGACGACACCCCGCCCTGCACCGTCGCCGGGCTCATACTCACCCCGCTCAGCGGCCCTGCCTGGGTGAGAACTATTGTTCCACCATTCGGTAGCGCATCGTAATACACCACCGTGCTGGCGCCTTCAACGGTGGAAGCGATGGTCGTGGAGGAGCTCCCTTGCGTGATGCTAACGTTCAGCCAGGCGGAGGGCACGATGCTCCTGATCGTCAGCGATTCCGTATAGAGAAGGCCGTTCAGCGAGTTCGTGAGGCTCAATTGGATCGCGGAAGAGTCGGACGAGAGAACACTCAACGTGGACTCCTTCCGCTCGCGCATGTATTGCGCCACCTCTCCCAAGCGAGCCATCCAGATGTTCCTCGCAACAATGTAGTCGAGAAGCGCTGCGAGGTCGTCGCTGCTGAACCCTGAGTCAATGTCGTGAACATACATGTCGTACCAAGCGTTGTGTGCAATGGCGAAGTCAAGCTTGTTGTAAATATTCGAGAGTGGCAAGGTATCACGAAGGTTGTTACCTGCTATGTCGAAGAAATTTACCGCTTTGTAGGACCCAAGGTCGACGTTCGGCGGCAACGGCCAGGCCGGATCAGGGTCTTCGTAGAAGTTCAGGTCCCCGCCTTCTAGTTCCGCCCAGGCGCCACGCCCGGTTGCGTAGTATTCGCTCGTCACGGCTTGCACATGCGAATTGCTCGTGCCGAACGGATAGGCGAGTGTGATACACGACTGCGAAGGAATGTTCTGGTTGATCACGAGTTGGGATTGACTGAGTTGGTAGCGTAGGTCTGAATCGGTGAGAGTCGTAAGGTCGGGGTCGCTGAATGACTGGCTCCCAATCTCATGGCCCTGCGCTGCTACCTGCCGCCATTGGTCCCAGGTGACATCCCCCCCGGTGGGGATGACTGGAACACCGCTCGGTACGACGAAGAAAGTGGCTTTCAGACCCCTGGCGTTCAGAAGGGGTACGGCGTAATCGACCTGCGACGGCAATCCGTCGTCGAAGCCTAAACTGGCCGCTGCAGCATAATTGTGCTTCCATGGCGTGATCTGGTGATCCTGCGCAGAGGCAATTTGTAACGGGAAAAGTAATCCCATCAAAGCCCACAGAACTATGCGAGAAGAAGCGTTCATCTTTGTGCTCTCCTTACCCAGGGCCGACGCCGACCATCCAGACCTATCCCCGTGCCCAGTCGGTCTTCTTCAGCAGTTCAGCATCCACTCGGGAAACGTTTGGATGGCCGCGTAATTTGTTGATTTGCGGGAACTTAGTAAATGTTGGCAAGTAATGCTATGGGTTTAGGAACAGGGTAAAGCAAAAATCTTTGCACACAGCAAAGCACCGCGAGTTCCGTAGGCGCGGACCGCCAGTCAGGTCCACCGCCGCCCTGAGCTTGTCGAAGGGGACGGGGGTTTTCCCTGAGCGCGCCGAGCGCGCGACAGAATATGCAGTCCCCGGCGTAAGCCGGGGGTTAGCTGGGGGGTACGTCACGGCTTCAGCCGTGACCGAGGCGCGAAGCGCCGAAGCGAGCTTCAGCGGGCGGCAGAATGTTTTCTGTGCGCTCCGCCGCCAGCGGCTGCGCGCATGCCTTCGGCAGAGAGGAAAAGATTTCTTTGCGCACCTAACCCCGGGCTCACGCCCGGGGCTACCCTCTCTTTCGCCCGCTTCGCGGGCCGGCGACGTGCGGTGCGGGCGGATCAGGGTCAATGCCGCGGGATGTTGGTTTGCATTCCCACCCTTGGCCGCGCAAAAGGTAGGGTACCCGGCATAAATTCTTCTTGACACAGGAGCCTGATATCCTAAAATTGGGATAACTAATGACGCGCAAGCCGGCACCAGGAGAGAAAAAGCTGTTTTGGATGGGCTCCTCTCACGAGGAACTCATGTCATTCCCTGAGCGGGTCAAGGATGAAATCGGCTGGGCGCTGGGAGTGGCGCAGTTCGGCGAGAAACATCCATCGGCGAAGCCCTGGAAAGGCGAGGGGCCGGGCGTATTCGAGATCGTGGACGACTACGAAGCCAATACCTATCGCGCCGTGTACACAGTGAGATTTGAATTGGCGGTTTACGTCCTGCACGCCTTTCAGAAGAAGTCGCCGAAGGGAATTCGGACCGCGAAGACGGACGTTGAGTTGATTCACAAACGGCTGCAAGCTGCGCGTGAGCACTACAGGATCAATTTCGAGGAGAAAGCCAGTGCCGCAAAGAAGAAATAGTGACGATGTGGAGATCAAGGCGAGCTCCGGGAACGTTTTTGCGGACCTCGGGTTCAAAGACGCCGAAGAACGGCAGACGAAGGTGAAGCTGGCCGTGGCCCTCAACCGGATACTCGCCGCGATGAAGCTGTCGCAGGTGAAGGCCGCGGAGCGGCTGGGAGTGAATCAACCCAAGGTGTCGGCGCTGAAGAACTACAAGCTGGACGGCTTTTCCGTGGAGCGCCTGCTGGGGTTCGTCACCGCCCTGAACTGCGATGTCGAAATCGTGATTCGTCCGCGGCGCGTCAGGAAAGCCGGGCGGATCACGGTCAACGCTGCGTGATGTTGGTCTGCATTCCCACCCTTTGCCGCGCAAGAGGTGGGGTGCTCGGCATCGGTTGTCTAACTGGATTGAGCCGCGTAGCGGCGGACGAAAATAGCCCGGCACTTCAGTGCCGGGAAAAGATTCGCAGAGACGCAAAGTCCCGTAGGGACGGCTGAAGTGGAGCTTCAGTCGTCCCTACGGGACTCAGATTGTTCTGCCGGCCACCCAGGGCTGAAGCCCTGGGCTATTTTCATTCCGTCGCTACCGCGACGGTGTCACCTGACGTGCTCGTTCCTATCTTCAAGCAGGACAGGGTACGAAGGGATTGTTTATTTGCGCTCCGCCGCGAGCGGCTGCGCGCATGCGAATAAGCTCCTTCGCTGCGCTCAGGATTTCGCCTGCGGGCTCCCGCTTCGCTCACGCCCGCAACCCGGCTCAACTTCGGCAGAGCGGAAGTGATTTCTTGCCAACCTGACCCCGGGCTCACGAGCACCCCACCACGCGCAAAAAGCGGCGCGTGTTGGGGACCCCGCGCCCGGGGCTACTTTCTTTCGCCCGCTTCGCGGGCTGGAGTCCGGTCGCTTACCCACCCTTCGAAAACCGCGAAGGGTGGGGCACCCGGCGTACGCCAAATGAATACTCTACCTCGACGCTATTCGCTGTATGTCCTGGTCCCGCAACGGCTGTTCATGCCAGAAGCCGCCACTACCCCTGAATAATAGAGTTATGCGCGGCGCTCGCTCCGCAAGTCGCTTCTTGAATTCGGCGACGCTTGGCACGCCGATAGCGCGCGCGACCTGCACAGCAACGCTGGTCTTTTCAGCATTGAGTAGGAATGTGGGTGCTCGTTTGAGGTACAGAGCACTCCACGGACGCCATTCAAAAAACGTATCTGGAGGGGTTTCGTGACGTAGCTCTCCTGCGAGAAAAAGGAAGTAATCCGCGGCAGCGAAGTCATCAAACGACAGCACCGCTGCGAGCCCGCCGGTAGTGTGTCTCTCGTGCAATATGTCGGCGTGAAGAGAAATGCGTCTCCTTTTCGGACTCTCATCAATGAGCAGCGAGAGATGCTCCGATGCGTATTCCCAGTAGACGTTCCCCGTCCCGTGCTCACGAGGAACATTCTTCATAGGAATCGGTTCCCCTAGCAGTTGCTCGATTGAGCCCCAGCGCTGCTCCCGAAGTAGGAACGCGAAGAACGTTACGAATAACTCGTGGCCAACAAACTTGAAATAGTCATGATCAGCAGAGCTGAATTGTCCGCTGAAGTTCTCCGGCAGGTTGTAATTTTCGAATACGCGGCCGAACCACCGATACAACTGCAGCGCCGCATCCGTGTCGTCCATGATAGCCACGGTTTCCGCGATCTTGGAGAAAGTCGCGACGGGTTCCTGAGTAGAACTAATTGCGGCAATTAATTCGTCAGGCGTCGCTCCGTCTCGGTGCTTGCGAGGCTCTCTCTGTTGTATGGCGTCCAGAATTCCATCTAAATCGCGACGAAGAACGATGACGCGATTGGGCTGAACGTTCTCGATTGCTGCTGTGGACGGAATTGAAGGTAAAGCAGTCGAGGGCGCGGGAAGCGACTGGAGAGCAGCGCGAAGTGCTCCATCGAACTGCCCCTCCAGTTTTTTTCGCTCTGGAGCTCTTTCCTGTTTCGAGGCCGGCATGTCGTAAACGAGAATCCGCCGCATGCGCAAATCAAACGGGAGCTCCTCAATCTTCCCAAATGCGTTATTAAAAACAAGGATCATTCGTTCGTAACCTAGTGCCTTCATCGCATAGCCGAGTTCAATTAGGACATTTGGGTTGGGACATGCTCTCCCGTCGGCAGGTCGCGCGACTATCGAAACATCTGCAACAAAAACATCAGAAGCTGTGATTTTCGCGAAGATCGTCGCGGCGATATCTGGCGATCCAGGCACCCCCTGTGTGTCTCGGTCGACGACTGGTTGCACGGCTAAGGTGGCGTCGGCGACTATACCAGCGGCAGCATTTTCGAGCGCCGTTTGAATGAAGCCTCTGTTCGTCGCGTTCGGAAGATCGGACTGCCACGAATAGAAAACAATCCGTTTCATGCTGTTGTCATTCTTCAGCTCACCTGTCCGGTGTTGTTTCAGTGCGGCCCAGAGCACGGGGACTTATGCATGGCGTAGCGACTGCTAAATCACCACCGCTTCCTTGTACTCCCCGAACACCCTTCTCAGCGTGTCGCTGATCTCGCCCACGGTCGCGTAGCTCTCCACGGCGGTGATGATGGCGGGCATCAGGTTGGCGCCGGAGTGGGCGGCGTCCTCGACCGCCTTTAGCGAAGCCTGCCACGGGCCCTTGTCTCGCCGCGTGCGCAGTTCGCGGAGGCGCTCCACCTGCTGCCGTTCCAGATCTTCGTTGAGGCGCAAAAGTTCGATGGAGCGCTCCTGCTCCTGCTCGAAGCGGTTGACCCCGACCACCACCTGCTCCAGCCGGTCCACGGCCTGCTGGTACACATAGGCCGAGTTCTGGATTTCCTGCTGCACGAAGCCGCGCTCGATCGCCTTCAGCATCCCGCCCATCGCCTCGATCTTGTCGAGGTAGCCGAGGGCGTGCTTCTCAATCTCGCTGGTCAGCGACTCGACATAGTACGACCCGGCGAGCGGGTCAATGGTCTGCGCCACGCCGCTTTCGTAGGCGACGATCTGCTGGGTGCGCAGGGCGACGCGGACCGCCTGCTCGGTCGGCAACGCGAGCGCCTCGTCGTAGGAATTGGTGTGCAGCGACTGCGTGCCGCCCAGCACTGCGGCCAGCGCCTGCAACGCGGTGCGCACGATGTTGTTTTCCGGCTGCTGCGCGGTGAGCGACGATCCCGCGGTCTGGGTATGGAAGCGCAGCATCCAGGAGCGCGGATTCTTGGCGCCGAACTGCTCGCGCATGATTCTGGCCCACATGCGCCGGGCGGCGCGGAATTTCGCCACTTCCTCCAGGAAATTACTCATCGAGTTGAAGAAGAACGACAGGCGTGGAGCGAACTTGTCCACGTCGAGCCCGGCATCAATCGCCGCCTGCACGTACGCCATGCCGTTGGCGAGGGTGAACGCGACCTCCTGCACCGCGGTGCATCCGGCCTCGCGCATGTGATAGCCGCTGATGGAAATGGTGTTCCACTCGGGGACGTGCTGGTTGGCGTAGGCGAAGATGTCGGTGACGATGCGCATCGCCTGCTTCAGCGGATAAATGTAAGTTCCGCGCGCGATGTACTCCTTGAGAATGTCGTTCTGCACCGTGCCGCCGAGCTTGCGAGGATCGCTGCCCTGGCGCTTGGCCACCGCGATGTAGAGCGCCAGCAGGATGGCGGCGGTGGCGTTGATGGTCATCGAGGTGGTGATTTTTTCCAGCGGGATGCCGTCGAAGAGGCGCTGCATGTCCTCGATGGAATCAATGGCGACACCGACCTTGCCAACCTCGCCCGTCGCCATGGGGCTGTCGGAGTCCATGCCGATCTGCGTGGGCAGGTCGAAGGCGACGCTCAGGCCGGTGGTGCCGGCGTCGAGCAGGTACTTGTAACGCTTGTTGGAGTCCTCGGCGTCGCCCATGCCGGCGTACTGGCGCATCGTCCACAGGCGGCCGCGGTACATGGTGGTCTGCACGCCGCGGGTGTAGGGAAACTGCCCGGGATAGCCGACGTCGCGGTCGTAATCCAGGCCGGCGAGATCGGCGGGTGTGTAGAGCGGGTGGACGGAGATGTGGGAGGAGGTGTGCTCTTCGCTGGTGGCCGGGATTTTCTTCACGCTGGGGAGTACGTCTTTTTCGGCCATGGGGGGAACCTCCGTCTATCGGTCTTTCGGTCTGTCGGTCGATCAGTGTTTAGGTCGATCGGCAATGAGTGACCGATAGACTGATAGACCGAGAGACTTTCAGGCTTTCCGCTTCACGCGCCAGAACGAACTCACACCAAACCACAAGAACACCAGGGCAAAGCCGGCGGCCAGGACCATTTTGCCGGGGCCGATCTTGCCGGCCTGCCATTTCAGGTACTCGCGCCAACAGGCCACGCCGCCTACCAGGGCAAAGAACAAGAAAAACACTCCCGTGATCTCCAGCCAAAGCAGGTGGACGACGCGCCCGAAGTGCCGGAGGGTGATCTGGAGGGCGGAGTAGCCGGCGCGCAACCATCGGCTCTGGCCCGCCTGGCGCGCCGCGACGCGACCGAAAATTCCCAGCTTGCGGGCGGTGGAAAGGCCTAGCACGGGCTCCATTCTAGCAGCGCATAACCCAGGAGCTTGGTCATAAATCACAAAACCGTGTGACGTGGAGGAACAGGCGGCAAGCTGCCGGCGCCAGGCGGCGGGCATGCAGATCATCCGATCACCCGATCATCCGATTCCTTGTGCTACCATCGAATGCTCGCTTGGGCTTCCTGACCGCGAGCAACTACCACCGATCCGGGAACGATGCGATGAAAGACACGCTTGGAGTGCTGCTGGCCGGAGGGGCGGGCGAGCGCCTGTATCCCCTGACGCGCGACCGCGCCAAGCCGGCGGTGACCTTCGGCGGGATTTACCGCATCATCGACATTACCTTATCGAACTGCATCAATTCCGACCTGCGGAAGGTGTACATCCTCACGCAGTACAAGGCGCTGTCGCTGAACCGGCATATCCGCGAGGGCTGGAACATCGTGGCGCGCGACCTGGGCGAGTTCGTCGAGATCCTGCCGCCGATGAAGCGGGTCAGCGAGAACTGGTACCTGGGCACGGCCGACGCGGTTTACCAGAACATTTACTCCATCGGCGCGGAGCAGCCCAAGCACGTGCTCGTCCTGGGGGGCGACCACATTTACAAAATGGACTATTCGCGGATGGAGCGGCAGCACCTGGAGTCGGGCGCCGACGTGACGCTGGCGACCATCCTGATCGAGCCGGAAGAAACGCACCGCTTCGGCGTGGTGGACGTGGACCGCGAGGGCAGGATCGTCGGCTTCCAGGAGAAGCCGCAAGTCACCGATATCCGCTCGCCCTACGACCCGCGCATGGTGTCCGGCTCGATGGGCGTGTACCTGTTCAACACCGACGTGCTCATCCCGGTGCTGCTGAAGGACGCGGAGGACCCCTCCTCCTCCCACGACTTCGGCCACGACATCCTGCCGAGGATGGTGGACGAGTACCGCGTGTACTCGTACAACTTCGTCGACGAAAACAAGAAAGAGGCGCTGTACTGGCGCGACGTGGGGACGCTGGAGGCCTTTTACGAGGCCAACATGGACCTGGTGGCGGTGTCGCCGGTGTTCAACCTGTACGATTCGAGTTGGCCGATCCGCACCCACCAGCGGCAATATCCGCCGGCGAAATTTGTATTTTCCGACCCGAACCGCACTGGCACGGCGGTGGATTCCATCGTGTCGTCCGGCTGCATTCTCTCCGGCGGCGCGGTGTGCAACTCCGTGCTCTCGCCCGACGTGCGCGTGAATTCGTATTGCGAAGTTGACGACAGCATCATCTTCAGCCACGTCAATATCGGGCGGCATTGCCGCATCCGGCGGGCGATCATTGACCGCGACGTGCACATCCCCGAAGGGACCATCATCGGCTACGACACCGAGGCCGACCGGCAGCGCTACTTCGTCACCGAAAGCGGGATCACCGTGGTGACGCGCGATTACTCGCTGTTCGAGAGCCCGGTGGCGGTGGACTACTTCACGTCGGAATAGCGATCAGCTGTCAGCGATCAGCTTCCAGCTTTCAGCTATCAGCCTTCACCAAAATCCCCTTCAACTGCGCTCAGCGCAGGCTCCACCGGGAGCGGCAAGGGGTGGGGCAACCTCACATAACCTGCTAAAATCCATTGTTTCCTCAGAGTTACCCGACGGAACATTCTGGTCAATCGGGCCGTATTCATCCCCAGGGGCAGTGTGACCAGGAGTTCCCGAGGAGTGCTGGTTGGACGACAATCAAGTCGTGGCCTCTCTGGTCCGTCGCTGCGTAGCCGGCGACGCGGTTGCCTGGGAGGAGATTGTCGAGCGCTTCAATCGGCGTATCTTCAACATTTGTTATAGGTTTACGGGCTCGCAGGACGACGCCCAGGACCTCGCCCAAGAGGTCTTCATCAAGATTTACCGCACCCTGAAAACCTACGATACCGATAAGGGATCGTTTATGACCTGGGTGGCCACCCTGACCCGGAACCTGCTGGTGGACCATTTTCGCAAGAGCAAGCAGGACCGGGTGACCGACTCGATGGACGAGGGGATCACAGCCGAGGAGGATTCCATCAGTGTGGCGGCGCGGCTGGAGGACTCCGGTCCTTCGCCCGATGCCCGCCTCCGGAGCCGCGAAACCCAGGAAATGGTGCAAAAAGCGCTCCAGAAGCTCTCCCCCGAGCTGCGGGAGGCGGTGATCCTCCGTGACCTGCAGGACATGGACTACCGGGAAATCGCCTTAGCCCTGAAGGTACCGGAGGGAACGGTGAAGTCGCGCATAAATCGGGGACGGACGGAACTTGGACGGCTGCTATCACGTACTTATAGGCAGGTGACCTGATGTACGAGGAATCCAAACCCGGAATGCAGTGCCACGAGTTCGACGGGCTGCTCAGCGAGGCGATGGACGGCACCTTGGCCGGCGCCCAGCGCGAGCAGTTCGAGTCGCATCGGACCACGTGCCCGACCTGCGGCCCGATGTTTGCCGAAGCCCGGCGCGGCATGCAATTGCTGCGCGGCCTGGCCCAGGTGGAGCCTCCCGAGAATTTCGTCCACAACGTGCTGGCCGCGACCATCGGACGCGTGGAGGAAGCGGCGCCGGCGGCGCACGCCGGCGAAGGCTGGTGGAACAGGTTCCTGGCGGGCCTGCGGCTGGGAAGCAGTCCGGTGCTGCAGCCGAAATTCGCCATGTCGTTTGCCATGGCGTTCTTCTCGATTTCGCTGGTGCTCAACCTCGCCGGCGTCAAGATCGGCAACCTGCGGCACCTCGACCTGAGCCCCAACGCCATTGTGCGCGGCGCCTACGAAGCGCAGGGCCGCGTGGTGAAGTACTACCAGAATATCCGCTTCGTGTACGAGATCGAATCGCGCGTGCAGGAGTTGAAGCGCGCGACCACGCCGGAGGAGAGCAATCCCCCGGCGGAGAAACCGAAAGAGCAAAAGGACCACAGCGAAAATCCGGACAAGCGGTACCAGAACTACAGCCGGGAGCAGGAGGCCGTCACCATGGCGCGATTATTCGATGCTGCCCCGCTTGCCGGCCAGGTTTTCGCCAGGAGAAACTCATGAACTGCACGGTCCATTCCGACGTCGCGGCGACCTCGTATTGCCGCACCTGCGGCAAGGCGATGTGTGAGAAGTGCTCGCACAGCGTGCGCGGCGTCGTTTACTGCGAAGACTGCATCGCCACCCGCCTGCACGACACCATGCCGTCGGCGCCGCCGGCCAGCGGCTTCGTGCCGGGCGCCGCGGGCGCGCCCGTGGTGGTGGCAGGCGGCCCCAGCCCGGGACTTGCCGGCGTGCTGGCAGGATTTTTCCCGTTCGGAGTCGGCGCGGTTTACAACGGCCAGTACGCCAAGGGCCTGGCGCACATGCTGATCTTTATCGCGCTGGTGTTCGGCGCCTCGCAGACGGGCGACACCTACGGGCCGATCTTCGGGCTCAGCATCGCGTTTTTCTACATTTACCAGATCATTGATGCGGTGCGCTCCGCGCACGCCATTCGCGTGGGCCAGCCGGCGCCCGATCCGTTCGGGCTGGCGAAGGCGTTCGGCAGCGGCGAGCGCGTGGACTTCAAGCAGGTTCCGGTCGGCGCCCTGGTGCTCATCGGCCTGGGCGTTCTGTTCCTGCTGAACACCATGGGGCTGTTCCATGCGTACTGGATCCACCGGCTCTGGCCGTTGATCCTGATCGTCATCGGCGTGTGGCTTTTGGTGAAGCGCTTCTCACCCCCGGGCGGCGCGACGAGGGAGATGTGAGGAGATGAGCCATGGATAACTATCAGCCCAACCGAACTTGCTACTGCACGCGCTGCCGAAGCCGCGGCCTGATGGGCCCGGCGGTGCTGATCACCCTCGGCGTGCTCTTCATGCTCAGCGAATTCGGGGTGGCGCATTTCAACCGCACCTGGCCGATCCTGCTGATCGTGATAGGCCTGGTGAAGGTGCTCGCTGGAAACCTGGACACCACCGGGCACACGGACGTGATCGCGCCGGCGCCTCCGGGAGCGCCACCGGCGCCAACCCAGAATTCCGAACCGCGGCAGGTGGACCATGTCTAGTCCCGCTCCGCAAATCCATGTTCATCGGCGCCGCTCGCTGGCCGGGCCGATGGTGCTTATCCTGATCGGCGTCATCTTCCTGCTCGGCAACATGCATTACCTGAGCTGGGCATCGCTGCACCATTATTTCGCCCGCTACTGGCCCGCGCTGCTGATCCTGTGGGGCGTCATCAAGCTGCTGGAGCCCCGCGGCATCGGCGGCGGCGGCGTGGTCCTGATCATCTTCCTCGTCCTGCTGGGCATGGGCTTTACCGCCAGCGACCGCATCAACTGGAACGCGCTGCGCGGCCAGATGGATATGGATGACGACCTCGGCGGCCTGTTCGGGAATTCCTACAACTTCAGCGCTACTGTGGAGCAGCCCTTTGCCGCCGGAAGCGAACTGAAAGTCGTCTCCGATCGAGGCGACGTGGTGGTGAATACCTGGGCAGAGCCCAAGATCAAGGTCGTGATCCGCAAGAAAGTGGTGGCCGACAACGAAGAGCAGGGCAAGAGGATCGATGGCGAGACGCAGCCCAGCTTCACCACGGCGGGCGCCACGGTGACGCTGAACGCGAACACCGGCGGCGCGGGCAACAAAGCTGTCGCCAGCGATCTGGAAATCTATGTTCCGCAGAAGGCGAACGTGGAGGTCTCCGACCGGCGTGGCGACATCCGTATTGCCGGACGCACGGGCAACGTCACCACCAGCTCGCATGGCGACGTCACGGTTGCCGACAACGACGGCAATGTCAACATCAGCCTGCGCCGCGGCAACGTGCGCGCCACCAATATCAAGGGATTCGTCAGCGTGGACGGCCGCGTGGACGATACCAACATCAGCGATGTCAGCGGAGAAGTGCGCCTCAGTGGAGACTTCTTCGGACAGATGAACCTGGCGAAGGTGGCCAAGAGCGTCAGCTTCCATTCCACGCGCACCGACATGCAGATGGCGCGCCTGGACGGCGACCTGACGATGGAATCGGGCGACCTGCGTGCGCGCACGATCGCCGGCCCGATGCACCTGACAACCCGCGCCAAGGACATCCACCTCGAGGATGTGTCGGGCAACCTGAAGATTGAGAACAGCAACGGCGTGGTGGAGTACCGCGCCGGCAAAGGCCTTGGTGATGTCGAAATCAACAACCAGCACGGCACGGTGCAGGTGATGCTGCCGAAAAACGCTGCGTTTCAGATCGACGTGCACGCCACACGCGGCGATATCGAGAGCGATTTTCCGGCCATCCAGGTCAAGAGCGAACACAATTCGCAATACGCCAGCGGCTCAGTCGGTGGCGCCGGCCAAAGCGGCCCGCAGATCAAGCTGACCAATAATTACGGCGACGTGCAGATCCGGCAGTCCTCGGGCTTGCCATCGCCGCCTGCTCCGCCGCAAGCTCCCAAGGCTCCGCCCGCACCGGGCCTGCAGCGCGGCGCGGTGATCGACCGCGGGCACATGGTCCTTTACCGGGGCCGCCGCGGGGTGGTTGTGCCAGCACCGCGGAGCTACACGCCGGGTACGCTATAAGCATTTGTGATTTGCGATTGATGATTTGTGATTGGAAGGCGAGCTTTGCGGCTCGCCTTTTTTTCTTTTCAAGATGCACGTCGCAGCGCGCTCGCCCGCGAGCGGCGGTGAGATTGTCAGAGCGCGCTCGCCCCACGATTGAGCCCGGATTTGCGATTTCGCTGTGGTACCGTACCCACTGCATCAGTCTGGGGAGGCTTGCGACAGCTTGGCATCGAATGAAGGCGGAAGCGTGATCGGCCGCACCCTCGCCCACTACCGCATCACTTCGGCGATCGGCGCCGGTGGCATGGGCGAGGTGTATCTGGCTGAGGACACGAAGCTGGATCGTAAAGTCGCCCTCAAGCTCTTGCCCGGCGAAGTCGCTGCCAACCAGGACCGGATGCGGCGCTTTGTTCAGGAAGCGAAGGCCGCGGCGGCGCTCAATCACCCCAACATCGCGCACATCTACGAGATTGGTGAGGCCGAGGGCGCCAACTTCATCGCCATGGAGTATGTCGACGGCCAGACGCTGCGCCAATTGATTTACGACCGGCAACCCGACCTGCCCAAGCTGCTGCGCCATTTGCAGCATGTGGCGGAAGGCTTAGCCAAGGCACACGCCGCGGGCATCGTTCATCGTGATCTGAAGCCCGACAACATCATGATCACGCACGATGGTCACGCCAAGATTCTTGATTTCGGCCTGGCGAAACTCGTCGAGCCACTTTCACAAACAGGCAGCGAGGCCGCAAGCCAGGCGGCCACCGCAATCCTGCAACCGCAATCCACTCCGGGTGTGGTCCTGGGCACGGTGGGATACATGTCCCCCGAACAGGCACAAGGCAAGAGCAAGGAGATCGATCAGCGCTCGGACATTTTCTCGTTCGGCTGCATTCTGTTCGAGGCAGTGACGGGCCGCAAGGCCTTCGACGGCAAAGACGCGATTGATACCCTCAACAAGATTATCCGCGAACCGGCTGCTCCGATCACCGACTTCCGTCCCGCCGCACCCGTTCATTTGCAGAGAATCGTGCGGCGATGCCTGGCGAAAGATCGCGAAGACCGTTACCAGACGATCAAGGATGTCGCCATCGAGCTGCGAGAAATGCGGCGCGAGCTGGAAGGGTCGGGCGCGGATGGAGTTGAAAGCGGCGGTGCGCAAACCGGATCGGCCGCCAGTGCAATCTCTCCGCCTCCCTCCAGTGCGGAGTACATCGTCAATGGAATCAAGGCGCACAAATTGGCTGCCGCGATCGTTGCCGTTTTGCTGGTCGCGGGCGCCGTCAGTGCCGGCGTGTATCTGCACGCGCGCGGCAGCGCCGCCGCCATCGAATCCATCGCCGTGTTGCCCTTCGAGAATCGGAGCAACGACCCCGACGCCGACTACATTTCCGACGGGATTACGGAAAGCATCAACAACAGCCTGACGCGGCTGCCGAATCTCAAGGTGATTCCCCACAGTGTCGCTTTCCATTACAAGGGGAAGGCGATGGACGCGCAGAAGGTTGGCGACGAACTGCGCGTCAATGCCGTGCTCACCGGCCAGGTCGGGCAGCGCGGCGACAACCTGACGATCAGCGTTGAGCTGGACGACGTTCGCAACGGCAAGCAGCTTTGGGGAGAGCAGTACAACCGCAAGCTGGCCGATCTGCTGGCGGTAAAGAATGAAATCGCCCAGGAAGTTTCGCAGCGGTTGCGCTCGCAGCTTTCGGCGGACGACCGGCAAAAGCTGACGAAAGGCTCCACCGACAATCCCGAGGCTTACCAACTCTATCTCAAGGGCAAGTACCACACGAACAAACTGACCAAAGACGGGTTTCGCAAGGGCCTCGACTATTTCAATCAGGCCATCGCCGTCGATCCAAATTATGGGTTGGCCTATAGCGGCATGGCTTACAACTACATGAATCAGGACGATTGGTTCATGCCTCCCAACGAGGCGGGACCCAAGGCAAAGTACGCGGCAGAAAAGGCCTTGGCGATTGACCCGTCGGACGTCGGCGCTCACCTTTCCCTCGCCCTGGAAGCGCACTGGCATGAGTGGAATTGGGCCACCGCGGAAAGAGAGTTCAAACGAGCAATTGAGCTGAGTCCCAACAACGCGGAGGCGCACGGATACTACTCCTGGTTCCTGGCAACCATGGGCCGACACGCCGAGGCGCTCGCGGAAGCCCGGCGGGCTCAGCAAGCCGATCCACTCTCCTCGCTAGCGAATGGTTGGGTCGGATCGGTCCTGGTTTATAACCGGCAGTGGGACCCGGCGATTGTAGAGCTCCGTAAAGCGATCGAGCTGGACCCGACTTTCTGGTTTTTCCATTCGTTCCTGGGCAGCGCCTACCTGCAAAAAGGAAAAATGCCGGAAGCGATTGCCGAGTTTCAACGCGCGCTCGAGTTGGAGAAGGACAACGCCGAGATCTGGGCCGGCCTTGCTTACGCCTACGCCGTGTCGGGGAACAAAGCCGAAGCGCGAAAGCTCCTTGATCACTTGAAGGCGATGTCGGAGCAAGGCTACGTCGCGCCATTTAACTTTGCGGTCGTGTACTCAGGCCTGGGAGACAGGGAGCAGGCATTCGCCGGGCTCGATCAGGCGTACAAACAACGCTCCTACTACCTGGCGGTTGCTCTGCCCACGTCTGCCTCCCTGGACAGCCTCCGCTCCGATCCACGCTTTGCTGACCTGTTGCGCCGCGTCGGACTGCCGCAACCGCGGTGAGACCGATCCATCAACCATTGTCATGCTGAGCGCAGCGCGGCATCTATGCATTTCATCGAGCGCGCTGCGATTAAGGCTTGCGCTGCGGTCTTAGCGCGCACGTCGCCCCGGGCATGCCGCTGTGCAGGAAGTAGGAATCCAGCTCCGCGCCCGCCTTCGTCAGATCTTCCAGCGAGAACAATTCCTGCAACCCCTCGAACAACTTCTGCTCCTCCTTGCGCACATGCGCCGCCAGGCTGGCGGAGAAAAGTTGAAGCTCAGGCACGGTGAGGCGTCCCGCGGTGGCGCCGGCGGCGTACTGGCGCAGGGAAACGTGCTCGATGCGCAGTTCATCCACCAGGTCGCGCAAGGAGGTCGCGCGCTGGGCGAACGGGAACAGGACCTTCTCTTCGGCCTCGAAGTGGTAGCGAATCTCACTCTCGAAAAGCCGCGCGATTTCCTGTTGCCAGTGCTGTGGGTCGGGATGTTGGGATTGCAGCCCGCGCTCGATCTGGACGCATAGCGCCAGCGCGTGTTGATGCTGGTGAGAGAGCGGGATTAGGTTGCGGTCGCGCAGCATGTATCTATTATGCCCGTGCCGTCCCTACGGGACTCTGGCAATTTGTCACAGCGTTCCCGGCGCTAAAGCGCCGGGCTATTATGATTCGCCCCTTCGGGGCTGAAGAAACTTCACCCATCTCAGCAGGGCTGAACATCATGCAGGGCCCGCGGCGCAAAATGAACAGTCCCCGTGAGCTGAATGTGAAGAGCCCCAGCGGGGCGATTGACAATAGCCCGCCGCTTCAGCGGCGGGAAAGTGGAACAAACCGGTGAGTGCCGTAGGCACGACTGAGGTTCTACACGCGTCAGCCTAGACGCTGCACCCTCAAACCTGCAACCTGAAGCCTGGAGCCTGAAGCCCAACGCCTGAAGCCTGCTTTACTAAACTGCCCCGCGCAGCAGACAATAGTCGTTTGCTCAAGCGTCCGCGGCGCCATCTGCCGCGGGCAATGCAATTATCAATTCAGCGCAGAAAGAGGACCCACTTATGCCCGCAACCGGTGAACTGATTCGGATGATGAACTTCGTGGACGACATTACCGCCACCTTGCGCCGCGTCATCGCCAATGTTCCGTACATGACCGAGGAAGAGAAGAGGCGCCTGGCCGAATACATGCGCAAGGCCGACCCGAGCTTCGAAGGCCTGATGCAGCGGCTGGAGAAGGAGTCCAAGTAATGGAGGTCCGCACCGTCGCGGTGATCGGCGCCGGGATCATGGGACGCGGCATCGCGCACGCGGCCGCGCTCGGCGGCTATCGCACCATCCTCGAGGACATCCTGCCCAGCGCCCTGCGCCGCGCCGGCGACGAAATCCGCGCCAACCTCGACCAGGCGGTGGAACTCGGCAAAGTCAGCGCGGACGAAGCCCAGGAGGCGATGGGCCGCATGGAATACGCGGGCGCGGTGGATGAGGCCGCGCGCGCCGCCGACCTGGTGATCGAAGCCGTCCCGGAGGAGATGGAGTCGAAGATCGAGATCTTCACCCTGCTGGACAAAATCTGCCGGCCGGAAACCATTCTCGCCTCGAACACGTCCTCGCTGAGCATCACGGAAATTGCGTCGGTCACCTACCGGCCGAAAAAGTGCGTGGGCATGCACTTTTTCAATCCGGTGCACAAGATGAAGCTGCTGGAGATTGTGCGCGCGCTGGAAACCAGCGACGACACGCTGGCGACGGCGGTCGAGGTGGGGCGGCGGATGAAAAAAGAGGTGGTGGTGATCAAGGAATCGCCGGGGTTCATCACCAGCCGCATCAACGCCATGATCGGCAACGAAGCGTTCTACATGCTGCAGGAAGGCATCGCCAGCGCCGAGGACATTGATAAAGCGCTGAAGATGGGCCTCAACCATCCCATGGGGCCGTTTGAACTGGTGGACCTGGTGGGGCTGGACACGCGCCTGCACATTCTGGAGTACCTGCACAAAACGCTCGGCGAAAAATACCGGCCGTCGCCGCTGCTGGTGCAGTACGTCAAGGCCGGACGGCTGGGACGCAAGGCGGGACGCGGGGTTTATACGTATTCGGAACAGACGCCGAGGCCGGTTACCGAAGCCGCGAGCAAGAGCAGCGAATAATTCAGGCTGGCCGCATGGCGCCGCGCAGCAGCACCATGAGATACAAATACCATCATGTCGGCATACCGACGCGCCGAAAGCTACCGGGAATGGTGGACATCCCGCATTTGAAAATTCACGCCACCGATCACGAGTCGAATGCGTTCGGCATCCAGTGGATGATGTACGGCGAGCACTGCGATGTGCCCGACTTGGTGCGTACCGTACCGCACGTCGCCTTTGAGGTGGATAATCTCAAGGCTGCGATCAAGGGAAGGAAAGTAATCGTACGGCCGAACTCGCCCTCGCCGGGCGTTGTCGTGGCCATGATCGAGGAAGCCGGTGCGCCCGTCGAACTACTGCAGTTCACCGACAAACGCGCCAACCGCCGTAATGTTGCGCGCGAGATGAAGCAAGTGCGACGTAGCTAGCCCGGGCGCGGTACATTGTCCCGCGCCAATTCCCATGCCCTCTGCACGTCATCCCACGTGGTCTGCAAGTTTCCGATGGCCACGCGCAGCACGATCTTGCCGTTGAGCACGGTGTGGGAGAGAAAGACCTCGCGCGTGGCATTCACCGACTCGAGCAGCGCGCGGTTGTCCTCGTCGGTGCCCTGGAAGCGGAAGCACACCACCGAGAACGGCACGGGCGCGACGACTTCGAAGCGCGGATCGCGCCGGATGAGCTGCTCAAGGCGTTTTGCCCACGCGATATGCGAGCGCAGGATTTCCTGCATGCGCTCGCGTCCGAAATAGCGCATCAGGAACCACAGTTTGAGCGAGCGGAAGCGCCGGCCGAGCGGGATGCCGTAGTCCATCAAATTGATGGCGCGCGGGTCCTCGCTGGCGCGCAGGTATTCAGGATTCAGCGAGAATGCGCGCCGCAGGATGTCCGGCCGCCGGGTGTAGAAGGCGCTCAAGTCCACCGGCGTGAACAGCCATTTGTGCGGGTTGACCACCAGCGAATGCGCGCGCTCTGCGCCTTTCAGGATGTGTTGGCACTCGGGCAGAATCGCAGCCGAGCCCGCGTAAGCGGCGTCAATGTGCAGCCAGAGATCGTACTTTTCAGCGACGTCGGCGATGGCGGCGACGGGATCG
Source organism: Terriglobia bacterium (assembly GCA_020072845.1). Lineage (NCBI taxonomy): Bacteria > Pseudomonadati > Acidobacteriota > Terriglobia > Terriglobia bacterium. The sequence continues at coordinate 83,820 of JAIQGF010000013.1, read as the reverse complement.
ACGCTGGTGCTCGAGGTCGTGCCGACGGTGGCCACCACGCAGAACGGCCGCTTGCCTTGCTGGATGTCGGCCTCGATCGCCTGCGCGAGCGCGTCGGGACGCATGCGGAATTCGGCGTCCACCGCGATCTTGCGAACATTTCTCTGCCCGATGCCGAGCGCGATGGCCGCCTTCTCGATGGAGGAATGCGATTCCGCCGAGGTGTACAACGTCAGCATCGGCTTCGATCCTTCGACGCGCGCCTCGGGGTCGGTGAGTTCGCGCGCCGCGGCGACGGCATGCAAGCTGCTCACCGACGCGGTATCGTAGATCACGCCGAAGTAGTCGTCCGGCAGTCCCATCCATTGGCGCAGCCAGCCGAGCGCGACCTGCTCCAGTTCGGCGACAGCGGGCGATGTCTTCCAGTGCAGGCCGTTGGTGTTCAGCGCAGCCGCAAGCGCCTCGGCCAGGATGGTCGGAGCCGCGGCGCTGTTGGCGAAGTACGCCAGAAATCGCGGATGGTTCCAGTGCGTGACCGCGGGCAGAATGAGGTTGTCAAAATCCCTGAGAATGGCGTCGTAGGACTCACCTTGCTCGGGCGCCGAGGGAGGCAGCGCGTCGGTCAGTTCTCCCGGCTGGACTTTGGGCAGCACCGGATAGTCGCGGGTATGCTCCAAATAGTGAGCGATCCAGTCAATGACTTCGTGGCCGGCGCGCCGGAAGTCCTCGACGTAGGCATTCCACTCCGGCGCCGCTCCGGTACGAGTGGTGGGCATAAGGGCTCCTGCATGAAGGACGAACTATTTATTTTAATCGCGCGGTCTCTCGGTCTATCAGTCTTTCGGTCTGCCGGTGAAAAACCCCAGACCGGGGACAGACCGACGGACCGATAGACCGACAGACCATCACGGTACAATTCAATCGTGAGGTCCCCGCCCAATCCACGCCTGCAGCGCGTCCTCGATCAGCTCAAGCTGTACGAGCACCCGCTGCTGGCGTTCGACGCGCGCGAGCAGGGTGAGGGCGTCGAGGTCATCATCAATTTCCGCAATCCCGCCGTGCCCGTGCATACCTACTACTTCAGCATGCACCCGCGCGATCTCGATCATCCCCAGTTCGAGTGGACCTTCCAGCACCAGCTTTTTGCCTGCCTGCACGATTATCTGATCGAGATGTTTGTGCGCACGCCGCAAACGCAGAAGGCGGACGCGCGCGCCCGTGCGGCGGAAGAGGACATCGGCAGTTGACCCTCCGCGAATACATCGAGCGGGAGATCGGCGAACGCGGTCCGATTCCGTTTTCGCGCTACATGGAGCTGTGCCTCTACGGCGCGCCCGGCGGCGATCCGCCCGGGTATTATTCGCGTGCCCGAGAACAGTTTGGCAAGGCGGGCGACTTCTACACCTCCAGCGACGTGCACGCCGTGTTCGGCCGTTTGCTGGCGCGGCAGTTCGACGAGATGTGGCGCGTGCTGGAGTCGCCGCTACGGATTGATCTGGTGGAACTGGGGCCGGGCCGCGGCCTGTTCGCGCAGGACGTGCTTGACTGGACGGCAAAGAAGCTTCCCGAGTTTCACCGCGCGCTTCATTGCACGCTGGTGGAAGCCTCGCCCGGATTGCGCGCGCGCCTGGATGAGCGCTTCGCCGCGCAGATCGCGGCGGGCAAGGTGCAGGTAGTGGAAACGATCGAGGCGGCGAAGATCGAAGGCGAGTTCCTTGTCTTTGCCAACGAGTTCTTCGACGCGCTGCCGGTAGAAGTGGTCGCGGACCGCGGCGAACTGCGCATCGGCGTGGAAAATGGCCGATTCGTCGAGAGCTTCGCGCCGCCGTCAACGGCAGAACTGGATTTCCTCGACCGCTACTCCGTCCATCCCGAGCCGGGGGAACGAGTGGAAGCGACGCTGGTTTCGCTCGATCACTTGCGGCGCATCGCCGCCGCACCGGCGGCGGGCGCGCGCGGGTTCTGCCTGTTGGTTGATTACGGCTACACGCGCCAGGAGCAGTTGGCAGGGCGCCATCGCGACACCGTCATGGCGTTTCGCCAACACGCCATTTCGCAGAACCCGTACGAGGCCCCGGGCGAGCAGGACATCACCGCGCACGTAAACTTCACCGCTCTCATGGACGTCGGAAAACAGGTTGGCCTGGAGCCGCTGGCGCTGGTGACGCAATCACAGTTGCTGATGGGAATCGGCGAAGACAACCAGTTCGCCGACGCGTTCGAGGACTGCCGCTTGCCGCTGGAGCGGGCCAAAGTCGCGCTGCAACTCAAGCACCTGGCGACGCCGGTGGGAATGGGGGATGCGTTTCAGGCGCTGGTGCTGGGCCGGGGCGCCGACGCCAGCACCCCATCCCGGTTGAGCGGGTTGAAATTCGCCAGGAAGGTCTCTGATTCTTAGTTTCTAGTTTCAGTCGTGCCTACGGCACTCAAATCGTCGTCGCGCATCAACCCGGCACTGAAGTGCCGGGCTATTGTCATGCGCCGCTTCGCGGCTAATCCTGAGGCCTGTAAGAAGCCAGTAATCTTAAAGCCAGTAATCCTTAATCCTGAATCCTGGAGCCTGAATCCTGAATCCTGGAGCCTGAATCCTGAATCCTGAATCCTGAAGCCTGGAGCCTGGAGCCTGAAGCCTGGAGCCTGGAGCCTGAAGCCTGGAGCCTGGGGCCTGAAGCCTGAAGCCTGAAGCCAGAAGCCTGAAGCCTGAATGCTGAAGCCTGAAGCCTGAATGCTGAAGCCTGAATCCTGAAGCCAGAAGCCAGAAGCCAGAAGCCTAAAGCCTAAATGTGAAGTTTCAGGACGTTGTTCCCTAACAGGTAATAGTCCATTCGACCAAGACCGGAGAAGCTGGTGGTGCTGACCAATCCGCTTTCCAAGGAGAAGGCCGAATGGACCTGCACCAGAATGCCCGACTTACACTCCGCAGTCGAGAGGCTTTAGCCAAAAAGATCATTGACGAGAAGGCGACGTGGAACGCGGCGGCCGCCGCGTTCCACGTCAGCACCAAAACCGCTCGTAAGTGGGTGCTCCGCTATCGTGGTCAGGGCCGTGCCGGCCTTTACGACGGTTCCTCGCGTCCGCAGCGTTCACCGCGCCAGACCGGAGCCGACCTCGTGAACCAGGTCCTCGTGCTGCGGCGACAGCGTTGGACCGGCGTGCACATCGCGCAGACCACCGGCCTGAGCCGCGCCACCATCAGCCGCATCCTGCGCCGCCACCATCTCAACCGCATGCGCGACCTGGACCCCGTCGTGCCCGTGTGCCGCTATGAACACCCACATCCCGGCGACCTGCTTCACCTGGACACCAAGAAACTGGCCCGCTTTACCAAGCCGGGTCACCGTGTCACCGGCGATCCGCGTGACGAAACTCGCGGTGCCGGCTGGGAGATCCTGCATGTCGCCATCGACGATCACTCCCGCATCGCTTTCACCCAACTCTATGCCGACGAGCGCGCCGACTCCACCGCCGCCTTCCTCCGTGCCGCCGTCGCCTACTATGCACGCTTCGGCATCCGCATCCGCCGCCTGCTCACCGACAACGCCCCCTGCTATCACTCCCGCCTGCTGGCCGCCGCCTGCCGTCAACTCGGCATCCGACACCGTTTCACCCGCCCCTATACCCCGCGCACCAACGGCAAAGCCGAGCGCTTCATCCAGACTGCGCTGCGCGAATGGGCCTACGCCCGTCTCTATCACAACTCAACCGAACGTAGCGCGGAGCTGGAGCCCTGGCTCCACCAGTACAACTGGCACCGCCCGCATGCTAGTCTTGGCCAGTCGCCACCCATCAGCCGCTCCGGCTTGGAGGGGAACAACGTCTTGAGACACCACACCTAAAGCCTAAAGCCTACTCCCCCTCTTTCGATTCTTTCCTCTGATACGGCGCCGAAAGATACTTGCGCGCTTCATTCATCGCGCCCTGGGTATTGTCGTTGGTTTGCAGTGCCTGGCGATATTCGTTGGTGGCGCGCTCGCGCTGGCCGGTGACGTCGAAAATCTTGCCCAGCTGGATGTGGCTCCAGACCTCGGTCCAGCGCGGTTCTCCATCCCCGTTGAGCGCCTCGCGGTAGGCATTGGCCGCCGCCTGGTAGTTCTTCTGTAGGAAAAAAACTTCGGCGATGCGGTAATGCGCCAGCGAGCTGTGCTTGTTGGCGTCCAGCGATCTCTGGAATTCCTGCAGCGCGGCGGCGAGGTCGCCCTGCTCCACCATTCCCTGGCCGCGCATGATGGAGGCGCGCACCTTCAGCTCCTGCGAGTTCTTGAGCACGCGGTTGTCGGGGTCAATCGTGATGCGCCGCGGCTTGCCGAAGGTCTCCACCTGGAAGGCGGAATTCGTGCCCACCACTTCGATGCGCTTGGACTCGCTCTGGCCGTCGGTGTCGATCTTCAGTTCGACCGGCATGCGGAACAGGTCCAGGTCTTGCGAGATCTCGCCGACGGTGCGGAAGCCCTTGGCTACGCGGTACACCGTGTACTTGGTCTTGAATTCGGGAGCGCCGGTGGAATCGATCCACTGCGAAAAGAACCAGGTGAGGTTGTCGCCATGGATCTGCTCCGCGATCTTGCGGAAATCGTCTACCGTGGCGGGCTTGCCCGTGTACTGCTGCAGGAAAGTGCGCACCGTCTTGTCGAAGGCGGCGTCGCCCATCACCCAGCGCAGCATGTTGAGGATGATGGCGCCCTTGTCGGTGACCAGCGCCTGGAATTCCGGCGCGAACGGGTCCAACCGTGCCACGCTGGACAGCGGCACGGTGTCGTAGGCCAGCGCGCCGACTTCCATGTCCTTCACGGCTTCGGTGAATGCGGCCTGGCCGGCGGCGGACTCGACATAGCGCGCCTCGGAATAGCGCGCGAAGCCGTCGCCCAGCCACCAGTCACTGCGCGTCGCGGGGCTGACGTCGGCGCCCCACCACTGGTGCGCGATGGCGTTCGCCAGCAGCCGGTAATTCACCTTTCCCGTAAGCGCGCGCGAGGCCATGGCGGCGATTTCCGGCGCCCAGGCGGTGGGCACCGTGTCGTCCGGCATTTCCACGATGTTCAGACTGTTGGACAACGGCGGTCCAAGGCGCGCCGTGTAGAACTGGAACTCGCGCACCGCGGTTTCGGTGTAGTTGGACACCAGGTCCTTGTGCACCGGCTTGAAGAAGACGTGCAGGTTCAATCCAACCGCGTTGCTGCTGCTCTGCTGGAAGTTTCCGGCAATGATGGTTCCAGGGAAACTGGGCTTGGTCCACTCGAAGGTGAAGGTCTTGCCACCGGAGGTGGCGGGCACAGCGGATTCCGGCTCGGGCTTGGGCGCGGCACGGCCGCGAGCGCGCGTCGGCAGAGGTCCCTTCACCGGACGCGCAGGCTCAGTGGTGGCGGCACCCTGCGCGCCGCTGCCGATCACCGTCCAGCCCGCGGGCACGGTGATCTTCATGCTGGCGGTAAAACGATTGGTGCCATAGCCGCTCATCGGGAACCAGCGTCCGGCATAAAGCAAGTAGCTGGTGTCGTCGCCGACGTAAGCCAGCTTCAGGCCTTGCACGGGGCTGTCATCGGCGGACGAGAGGGTGCCCTCGTAATCGATATCGAGCGTCGTGCTGGCGTCTTTCGACAAACCGCTGGGCAGCGCGATGCGGATGGCATTGTCCTGGGTGATGCGCTCGGCGGAGAGGGTGTGACCTTCGGCGTCGGTGATGCGCGTCGGGCGCAGCGCGTTATGCAGCTCGAAGCTGGCGACGCTGATATCTTCCAGCGCGGTGAACTTCACCCGCGTGTGCGCGACCAGGCGGTGGGTCTTGGGCTGAAGCTCGGCTTGGATCTGGTAATCGTCAACCCGGAGGCGCGGTCTTTCGGCGGCCGCGGCGGGCAGAGCCAGCGCCGCAACGCTCACCAGAAAGATAAGGATGCGCCCTAGGGGCCGTGGTGCGTGGTGCATGAAGAATCTCCGGCTAAGTACCCGTTGGTTTTGGATGTGCGGGCGGGCAGAAAAGATGCGCTCAGGCCACTTCCGGGCACAGTTGTTGCATCTGCGAGCACTCCAGAACACGCCAAAGCGCCGCGTTCTAGGGGCTCCGCTGCGAACGGACGGTTCCGACTGCTGAACCGGGGGAAACAACATCTGAGCGGCTACTGACCCCCCACTACTCTAACCCAGCGGAGCCCGGTTCGTCGCGCCGCAGCGAGGATTTCACCTTTGCCATGCCGCCGCACGTCCCAAAACCCTTGCCCGCGGCCAGGAACGGAGTAAAATCCGGCCACTGCATTGGTGGGGTAGTTCTTTCCGGTCTTGGAAATCCCCCAGGCAAGCAGCCGTACTCGGGCTGTCGGCGGAGGAGGTCGGGATGCCCTTTCTGACCAGGGTGCGCGCACTCGCACTCGTCGTCTGCCCGTTCGTGCTTGCGATCGCGACACTGGCGCAGACGCCGCCTCCCGCCATGGAAAACCTGTTGACGAATGCCAACGCCGGGCCTGCGCCGGCCCTGCCGGCGAGCGAGACCATCCGCGCGCGCGTGGACGAGGTGAACGTGGTGTTCACCGTCTCCGACGCCTCCGGCAGATTCATCAGCCACATCTCGCTCGATGATCTGCACGTGCTCGACAACCGGCGCGCCCCGGAACGGATCAGCTATTTCCAACAGCAGAGCGACCTGCCGTTGCGCGTCGGCGTGCTCGTCGACCTGAGCGATTCCATCACCGGTCGTTTCGCGTACGAGAAAAAGGCGGCCATTACCTTCCTGCAGAAAGTACTGCGCCCGCAGGTTGACCAGGCGTTCCTGGTGGGATTTGCGTCGCACGTCACCCTGTACCACGACTTCACCAGCGACATCGGGGCGCTGTCGAACGCGGTGAGCGAGATGCACGCCGGAGGCGACACACAGTTGTACGATGCCATACGCTTCGCGTCGGCCAAGCTGGGCAGCGCTTCCGGGCCGGCGTTGATGCGGCGCGCCATCATCCTCATTACCGACGGCGAGGACACCCGCAGCAAGGCCATCATGTACGACGCGATCCAATCGGCGCTGCACGCCGAGACCGTCATCTACGCCTTGAGCTCGAACGACCTCGCCTACCGCAATTACCCTCCCGGGGAAGCGGCGCTGGAGTTAGTTACCCGCCCGACCGGTGGCAGCGTCTTGCCGGCGCACAGCAAATCGGAAATTGCGCGCGCCTTCGACAAGGTGAAGGACGCGCTTCGCAATCAATACGCCATCGGGTACAAGCCGGCTGATTTCAAGCCCGACGGGACCTTCCGCACCATCCAGATTGTGCCGCGGCGCAACAAGCTGCGGGCGCAGTGCCGTCGCGGGTATTTCACCCCGCGGGAGGAACAGGCGAGCGCGTCGCATGCGACAGCGCCGTGAGTGAAATTGAAGAACAGGTTTTGGGCGTTGGGCCTTAGGCGTTAGGAAGAACGGACGTGAAGCCTGAAGCCTGAAGCCTGAAGCCTAGAGCCTAGAGCCTCAAACACCGTTGCGGCGGCGCGATCTGAGGCGCTGCCGGCGCCTGACGGCGCGGCGAGTCTCGCGCGCACCTCCTTCAATCCCTCCAGCATGGACTGCCGCGCCGGGCCGTCGGCAATAATCTCGTTCATGCGGGCCACAATGTTTTCGGGAGTGAAATTGTCCTGCACCAGCTCGGGCACAACCTCGCGTCCGGCGATCAGGTTGGGCATGGCGAAGAAGGGGACACTCACCAGCGGGCGGCCGAGCTTCCAGGTGAGCCGCGAAACGCGATAGACCATCACGAAGGGCGTGCCAATCAGCGCGGCCTCCACCGTGGCGGTTCCACTGGCGACCATCGCGGCGCGGGCCTGCGAGAGCACCACTCGCGCGTCGCTTTCCAGTTTCAGATTGATGCCGGGGTCCTGGCCAACCGCGCGGTGAATCAGGTCCACCATCCACTTCGAACTGACGGTGGAGGCGACCGGAATGATGAACTGGTACTTGCGGCCGAGCGTGCGCGCCGCCTGCAGCATGGCAGGAAGGTTAAGCGTGATTTCCTTCTTGCGGCTTCCGGGCAGCACAGCGATGGGAATCTGCGGGGAGCGAAGTGGCGGAGCAGGTCCCGGCGCGGGCAGATCAGCGAGTGGATGTCCGACGTACTCCGCTTCGACGCCGCGCTCGCGATACCACGCCTCTTCGAAGGGGAAGATGACCAGCATCTTGCGCACATGGCGCTTGATCTGCGCGATGCGCTTCGGCCGCCACGCCCAGAGCTGCGGGCTGACATAGTAGATGACGGGAATGCCGCGCCGGTGAAGCTGGCGTGCCAGGCGGAGGTTCCAGTCGGGAAAGTCAATGAGCACGGCGGCGTCGGGTTTGCCGGAATCCACCGCGCGCAGCAGTTTGCGGAATTCGCCCCGGATTTTCGGCAGGCGGGTGACGACTTCAGCCAGGCCGACCACTGCGATGTCCTTGGCGTCCACGACCAGGCGGCAGCCGGCGTCGCGCATGCGTTCGCCGCCAACGCCGAAGCAGTCCAGCGATGGCTCACGTTGTTTCAGGGCGGCGATGAGCAGCGCGCCGTAGCTTTCGCCGGAGGCTTCCCCGGCCGAGATCAGCAGTCGCATGGGAATTCAGCAGAATACAGGAGCGGAGCACAATGCGCCACGCCACGCTCGCGCTGGTAGTGGGCTACATTGAGTTTGTGATTACGAAAACACCAAGAAATATGATACCGGAGCAAAAACCCAAAGCCACCAAAAGGCCGATGATCTGCTCTATTCTACGGGTGGAAGTTTTAGGAGTGGCAAGTCGCTGAAACTGCCGTGCAAGACCAAAAGCCCAAAAATATACAAGAGCCGAAACTAGACTCAGAATCAAAGAGACCACGGAGGCAATCAGCCAATAGCGGCCCGCAGGGGCACATGCCGTGGTTTTGTTTACAAAGGCTGCCAGGATGACAATTGATCCGCTGGAAAGCGTTGAGACGTGCTTCACCAAGTCCATCTTTAACTGCGTGCGCTGGATGTCTTTTTGTCGGATTTGTTCCAGCGGGTTGTCATCCATAGTGGACTCACCTCCTATGCCGCTCTTTCCGCCCTCCGCTCGTACTCTTCCCAGAGGGCCACAAGATCATTCACATCCCAGAACCGATCTGTGACGCCGGCAGCCATCGCAGGACTGGTGCGCAGTGTACGGTGAATCTTGATGAAATTGTACGCGAAATAATTGAGTGCGACGGCTGCCGCATGATTCTCTAACTTGCGCGAGAAGCCATTGCTCAGGCGCGTGTAGCGACGCAGACTCGTGCGAACCGTCCAATTCTGGCGCTCTACAAACGAAGTAGAAATGTGCTTCGGGTCTGGATTGCCGCTCACGTCCTTGGTGGTGCAGCCGATGCACTTTGCCGGGGAATAGCGCGTCTCGTTTTCCATCGGAGCACACTTCGCCGACTTCAACTAGCACACGCATGACGGTTTTCTTCGCAACACCAGTCATGCGGACAGTGGAACGAATGGAGCATCCCTCGATCAGGCATCCAATAACCTGTGCGCGCATAATGGAATCCAAGGGATTCATAGTGTCTATATATTACTAATACGCTTTAGCATATGTCAAACGGAAAAGTGGGCGCACTCGGCATATTTGTTGGGTTAATGCTAAAGCGGTATAGCGTAATCAATGGCGTGAGTCACGCCACCAAAATGCGTCAGCAATCTGGTCCGTGAAAATCATCCCAGATTTATTGCATTTTGGAGTTGTGCTCAGATTGTTCTTTATGTTACTAAAGGAGTGGCTGACGGGCTCGGCTCACGGTTTTCCGGCCAAAGAACCGAACCCGCCAGATCAGAAAGCGAGGCTGGTATGCGTAGATGAATCGCCACCCGTCGTGGGTGGGGGGCGGTAATGCCGCCCCCATACAAATCTCTCGCGTTTCTGTGTATAGCATGATTCGCGTCTTTTTGAAAGGGGGCGCCACATGGCCGAGGAGAAGCTGGATTACACAGCCAAATTTATCAATCACATCAAGGCGAAGATCGCTGCCCTGCAAGCCGTCCTTGCGTCTGTCGAGTCCGCAACGGCGTTGGGGGCTCTGGGCCAGCCACTTGAAGGAATGAAACTGGCCGCGCCATCAGTAACAGGCCGCAACGATGCCCCTGGAGTACCGACCGATCTGCCGAAAGGTGCGTTCATGGGGAAGAGTGTTCCCGTTTGCGTTGAACTGTACCTGTCTGCGGTAAAGGAGAAAAAGACGAACAAGGAAATTGCCGCTGCGCTCCGTGAGGGCGGAGTCGAATCCAAGGCGAGCAACTTTGAAAATGTCGTGACCGGGGCACTCTTCGGTCTCAAGAAAGCAGGGAAGGTTCTGCGCTTTAAGGATGGCTGGGGCTTGGCAAGCTGGTATCCGGCTCACATCAGGGGTGCCGCCCCCGCCTCTGCCAAGGGATTAAAGAAGAAAGCGAAAAAGACTCAGCGTGCAAAGGAAAAGGCTCCGGCTGCAAAGGCCAACACCACAGTCGAAGTGAGTACAAAGATTTCTGAGATCAAACCGCCAGAGGACAAACCCGAGCCACGCATCCTCGGCTTCTTCAAGGCCAACCAACGCGAAGTCACGGCCGGCGACGTTGCCAAGGCGCTGGGACTAAAGATTCAGACTACTAATTTGGTCCTTGCGAAACTTGCACATCAGAAGAAAATCGAGAAATTATCCTCTGGTCAATTCAAGGGTCTGGGGGCAGCAAGCTAATCTGATGTCCAACAAATCCAAGCGAAAAGGCGCGCCATGCCCCCCATACTGCTATTGCTCCATCACAGGGATGTTTAAGCGGTATGAGAAGGAGTTGGTCGGAACATATGTGGCCGATCCACTCGGAACGCGCGTCTGGTTCATGGACTACAATTTTCCCAAGTTGATCCAGTTACAGTTTCGAGGCACAAAAGCCAAAGCGCACAAAGCGATTCAGCATCTTCGGACCGAAGCACCGGACGAATCAGAATATTCCTACGATGGCAATCGGTTTAGCACTCTCTTCTGGATTCCTGGCATTATCGGTGATCCAGACACGATTCACGACAATGCACACGGCGTAATAGTGGGGGATGAAATCTACGTTAAGCGTTACGCGAAAGCGGGTTCCGCCTTCAAATTAGTGTTTACCATGATTGATGAAGAATTGAACCAGAGAGTCGTGACGACTTCATTCTTGACGCAAGAAGACCGCTTGGGGGAGTTCGTAAAGATGCCGCCGAAGTGGATCAGAAAGCCAAAGCGTGAGCAGCCGCCGAGCGAAGGAAATCTGCCCTTCACCGAGCCAACAAAATAGCCACCCTTGCGGGTGGCCGTTTTGGCTCTTTACCCCGAGTCCAGGGAGGTCGCTCAGAATTACACTGAGCTAGTATCTTGGGTTCAGAAACCCCCAAACCCTGCATATATGATGCAGCCCTCGCAGTTTTGATGCAACAGCTAATTTCCTCATGTATCCAACAACTTACGCATTTTACACCAAGCTAGTAACTTTCTTTATACTTGACATGGATGCGAAGGAGCAGTAGTGCGCGTTTATGTTTGTTTTCTTTTCGCCCATCGCGCCTGTGCAGCCTTAAGCGCTACCTGGCTGCGCTGTTCCGGCGTCATGGTCACCAAACGCCGTTTGCCGCCGACCCTTCCCCCTTTGCGCCCCATGGCGGTCATCACACGCGAAATCTCAGACCTGGTAGGCTTGGCAGGCGTTGCCGTCGGCTCTGGTTCAGCAGTGGAACGTTGAACCATTTGAAATGCTGCTTCGTTCACATCGGTCGGGCGGCTTCTAATCCGCTTTGGCATAGCCCGATGATGCCACATCTCGTGCCAGCCTGCCAGCCCCGTCAATTCAAAGTAGCCCACTACCCGATTTCCCTTAAGCGGCATTGACGCGACGACCGAGCTTCAGCTTTTCCGCACCGTGCGCTTTTCGATTCGCTTCTCGTACGCCGAGCCCTGGATGATGCGGTTCACGTAAATGCTGGGCGTATGGACCTGGTCGGGATTGAGTTCTCCCACGGGCACCAGTTGCTCGACCTCGGCGATGGTGATCCTGGCCCCGGTGGCCATTTCCGGATTGAAGTTGCGCGCTGTTTTCCGGTACACGAGGTTGCCGAAGCTGTCGCCCTTCCAGGCTTTGACCAGCGCAAAGTCGGCGTGCAGCGCGGTCTCCAGCAGGTAGGGATGGCCGTCGAACTGGCGTGTTTCCTTGCCTTGCGCTACCAGCGTGCCCACGCCGGTGGGAGTATAAAAGGCCGCAATGCCGGCGCCGGCGCAGCGAATGCGTTCAATGAATGTGCCCTGGGGGATGACCTCAAGCTCAATTTCGCCGCGCGCCAGCATCTCCTGGAGAAGCGGGTTGTCGCCCATGAACGTGCCGATATGTTTCCGGATCTGCCGGTTGCTCAGAAGCAGGCCCACGCCGAAACCCTGCACCCCAACGTTGTTGCTGATGGTGGTGAGCGCGCGCGCGCCCTTTTTCACCAGAGCGGCAATGAGATTCTCGGGAATGCCGCAGAGGCCGAAGCCGCCGATCATCACGCTGCTGCCATCGGCAATGTCGGCGACAGCTTCGTCGGGGGTGGCCAACACTTTATTCACGGGTGGGCCTCGCGGATGGCGTGGCGCAGTTCGCTGATGCCGCGGTAAATTTCTGCGCGGGTGGTGACGGCGGGCGGCGCCAGCAGAAGATGATCGCCGCGGACGCCGTCCACCGATCCTTGCATGGGATAGACCAGCACGCCGCGGCGTTGCGCGGCATCGAAGATGCGCACGGCGAAGCCGGCAGAAGGATCGAGCGGCGCCCTAGTCTGCCGGTCAGCGACGAATTCCACGCCCCACAACAGTCCGAGCCCGCGCACGTCGCCGACGCGATCGCAATCGCGGAGCGTTTGCAGGGCGACCGCGAACTCGGCCGCCAGTGAACCTGGATTTCCGCCATCGGCAGCTTTCACCAGCCCAAGCTCGCCGATGCGGCGCAGCACCGCGCGTCCCGCCGACACCGACACCGGGTGCGCATTGAATGTGAACCCGTGAATCAACGAACCCGAGCCGCGGGCGATCGCCTCGACCACGTCGTGCGAGGCGATCACGGCGCCCAGCGGTGCGTATCCCGCGGCAAGCCCTTTCCCGGCCACCAGGATGTCGGGTGCGACCTGCCAGTGCTCGCAGGCGAAGTTGCGTCCGGTGCGTCCGCATCCCGTCATGACTTCGTCGGCAATCCAAAGCAGCCCGTGGGCATCGCAGATGCGGCGCACTTCCTGCAGGTAGCCGTCGGGAGGAGCGACGGCGCCGAGGGTGGCGCCGGAAATCGGTTCGCAGATGAAAGCTGCCGCCTTGCCCTCGGCCTCGCCAATCGCGCGCTCCAATTCGCCGGCATAGGACGCCGCGCAGTTGTTGCCGCCGTAAGCACAGCGGTAGCAGTAGGGCGTGTTGATGTGGCCGAACTCGCGCAGCATGGGCAGGTAGGGCTGGCGGCGGCGCAAATTTCCCGACACCGCCATCGCGCCCAAGGTCGCGCCATGGTAGCTCTGGCGGCGGCTGATGACCTGGCAGCGCTCGTCATGGCCGCTTTCCACCTGGTATTGCCGCGCCAATTTGAGCGCGGTCTCCACCGCCTCGGAACCGCCGCTGGTGAAGAACACCGCTCCGCCACCGAAAGCCGGTCCGGCAAAGGCCAGCAGTTCGCGTGCGAAGTCTTCTGCCACGGCGGTGGCGAACTGGCTGCTGTGCGCAAATTCGAGTTCGCTTAATTGGGCGGCAATGGCGCGCGCGATTTCGGGATCGCCATGTCCGAGAAAGGAAACAGCGGCGCTGCCGGCCAGATCGAGGTACTGCTTCCCGTGCTCGTCGTAGAGCCACGCCCCTTCTCCCCGGACGGCGCGGGGGTACTGCTTGTGGAACGAGCGCGGGAAGGCCGAGGGCCAGGATGCGTGCGCAGGGGAATGCATGACGTTGGGATTATCCGGGTGAGGCCATCAAGTGTCAAAACGGCGGGGTGTCCCGATGCGGGCAATACCCATATAATGCCTCGCCATGACCGGTGAACTGAAGCTGGGGAAATTCGCGGCTTGCTCCATCGTGCTGTTGGTGCTGACGTTGGCTTCCTTCGGGGCGGCCGGGCAAACGGCTCCTGCGCCCATTTCCGGCTTCACCAGCCGTTCCGCGCGCAAGCAGGTGGCGCTGGAGCAAAAGTTCAAGGCGCAGATTTCGCGCCAGCAGGAGCGGAAATTCCACCGCTTTCTTACCGCGGAGCCGCATCCCGCCGGCTCCGAGCGCAACAACGAACTGGCGCGGTACATCGCCGAAACTTGGCGACAGCAGGGGCTGGAGGACGTGACCATCCGCCAGTACGACGTGCTGAACTCCTTTCCGCGGGAAACGTCACTCGAAATGGTGTCGCCGGTCACCTATAAGGCGGAGATGCGCGAGGCGGGGTATGCCGAGGATCCCGACACGCAGAACCCGCGCGTCAAGTCCGCGTACCTGGGCTTGTCGGCGTCGGGCGAGGTGACGGCGCCGATGGTGTACGCGCGCAGCGGCAATCCGGAGGATTACGAAGTGCTGCGCAAGAACGGCATTGATGTGCGCGGCAAGATCGTGCTGGTGCGCTACTCGAATCCGTACAGCTATCGCGGGTTCAAGGCGCTGACCGCGGAGCGCGAAGGAGCGGCGGCGATCGTGATTTATTCCGATCCCGCCGAGGATGGATACAAGCAGGGCAAAGTGTTTCCCCGCGGGCCGTGGGGCCCGGAGTCGCACTTTCAGCGCGGCGCCATCACCTACGATTTCATCGTGCCGGGCGACCCGCTCACACCCGGCTGGGCGTCAGTGCCGGGCGCCAAGCGCGTGCCGCCGGAGGAAGCGCGCTCGCTGCCCAAGATCATCGCGCTGCCGCTCTCCTGGCACGATGCCAAGCCGCTGCTGGAGCACATGGGCGGCCCGGTCGCGCCCAAGGACTGGCAAGGCGGGCTGCCCATCACCTACCGGCTCGGAGGCGAGGCGCGAGTCCATTTGAAAGTGGACATGGACAACCGGGTTGCGCCCAATTATGTGGTGGAGGCGCGCATTCGTGGCGCTGAATTGCCGGACGAATGGATCGTTCTCGGCAATCACCGCGACGCGTGGGAATTCGGCGGCGTGGATCCCAGCAGCGGAACCGCGTCCATGCTGGAGATGACGCGCAGTTTGGGCGGGATGCTCCAACAAGGCATCCGGCCGCGGCGCACGCTGGTGATTTGCAGTTGGGACGGCGAGGAGGTCGGGCTGACCGGCTCCACCGAGTGGGGCGAGCAATTTGCCGACGAACTGAAGCAAAAGGCGGTGGCGTACATCAACGTGGATTCATCCGCGTCAGGGCCGGATTTCGACGGCAGCGCGGTGGCATCGCTGGCGCCGCTGCTGGTGGAGACCACGAAGTCGCTGCGCGATCCCGCGGGCGCTTCGCTCTACGCGGCGTGGTTGCGCTCGCGCCGTGCCAAGCAACGCACCGAAAAAGAAAAAGAGCCGGTCACGGAAGCGAACCTGGCCGACGTGCGCATCGGCAGCGGTTCCGATCACACCGTCTTCCTCAATTTCCTGGGAGTTCCCGTCATCGGGTTGCAGTTCGACGGCCCGTACGGCGTCTATCACTCGATGTACGACGATCACTTCTGGATCGAGCATTTTGGCGATCCCGGGTTCCGCTATCACGCCCTGATGTCGCAACTCTGGGGCGTGCTGGCGCTGCGGCTGGCCAATGCGGACGCACTGCCGTTTGATTTCGGCGCCTACGGCCGGGCGGTGCGCGAATTCGTCGAGGAGTTGCAGAAGCACAACCAGCTCGCAGGGCAACTGGACACGGCGCCGCTGCTCAAGGCAATCGCCGCCTTCGAACAGCAGGGCCGAGCCCTGAATGCCGCCGTACGCCGGCAACTTGCGCGCCGAAATTCCGGCGCCGATGTCCTCGAAAAATTAAATCGCGCACAAATGCAGGTGGAGGCGAACTGGTTGAATGCGGAGGGAATTCCCGGGCGTCCGTGGTTCAAGCACCTGTTGTACGGCGCGCGCTACACCTACGCCCACCTGGAATTGCCGGGGCTGACCGAAGCCGTCGAAGCGAAAAACTGGCCGGTGGCGCAGCAACAACTCGATTTGTTGCGGGGCGCGGTTTCGCGCAATGCGGAATTGCTGCAACGGACAAGCGCGCTGTTGGGCGGCGAACCTAATCGTCCGCGCTGACCTGCACGGTGGGGCCGCCGAATTGCGCCGTCGCGGCACCGGCGGGGAATTCCTGATCCTTGTACTGGAGCTGGTAGAGCTTCCAGTAAATGCCGCGCTGGGCCAGCAACTGCTGGTGGGAGCCCATCTCGCGCAGGCGTCCCTTGTGCATGACGATGATCTTGTCGGCGCGCTGAATGGTGGACAGGCGGTGGGCGATGACCAGCGACGTGCGTCCCTCCACCAGGCGCGTGAGGGCCTCGCGGACGCGCAGCTCGGTCTCGGTGTCCACGCTGGAGGTAGCTTCGTCGAGCACCAGGATCTTGGGGTTGTGGGCGAGCGCGCGCGCAAACGAGATGAGCTGCTTCTGGCCCGTGGACAGCGTGCTGCCGCGCTCGTGCACCGGTTCCTTGAAGCCGCCGGGAAGCGAGCGAATGAAATCGGCGAGATTCACGTCTTCGGCGGCGCGCGCCACCTGCTCGTCGGTAACATGTTCGGACCCGAGGCGGATGTTTTGCTCCACCGTGCCGGTGAACAGGAACGGATCCTGCAACACCACGCCGAAGCGCCGGCGCAGGTCGGTGAGGTCGAGCTCGCGCACGTCCACGCCGTCAATGCGGATGGCGCCCTGCTGCACGTCATAGAAGCGCAGCAGGAGCGAGATCATGGTGGTCTTGCCGGCGCCGGTGTGTCCGACGATAGCGGCGGTCTCGCCGGGTTCGACTGCGAAGCTGACGTCCTTCAGCACCCAGTCGGGTTCGCCGGCGTTGGGGTTGAGTTCGCCCTCCGCATTCCGCTCCGGAACGGTGCGGTAGTAGAACCAGACATGGTCGAACTCGATGCGTCCCGGGCCGGTGACCTGCTTCGCAACCGCCGGTGACTCCACGTCCACCGTGGTATCCAGCAGCTTGAAGATGCGCTCGCTGGAGGCCATCGCGGATTGCAGGATGTTGTATTTTTCGCTCAGGTCCTGGATGGGCCGGAAAAAGCGCTGCGCGTATTGCATGAAAGCCACGAGAGTACCGAGCGTCACCACGTTCAGTACCACCTGAACGCTGATGAGCTTCGCACGAGTGAGGTGAACCACCAGACTATGAGTGGTGACACCTTGGATCACTTGGCCGCCCCCGAACCAAATGACGCCGGCAATAGCGATGGACGACAGAATTTCCACCACCGGATAGTAGAAGGCGTAGGCGAGGATGGCGTCCTTAAACGCCTCCATGTGGCTGGCGTTGATCTTCTCGAAGCGGTCGTAGGCGCGCTTCTCGCGGTTGAAGAGCTGCAAGACCAGCATGCCGCTGACGTGCTCCTGCAGGTAGGCGTTGATGCGCGCGATGGCGGTGCGGATGCGGCGATAGCTATCGCGTACATGCTTGCGGAAAATCATGGTTGCCACCATGATCAGCGGCAGCACGGCGAAGGTGATCAGCGCCAGGCGCCAATCCATGTTGAGCATGATGCCCACGATCCCGGCGAGCACAAAGATGTCTTCGAAGATGGCCACCACGCCGGAGGTAAACATTTCGTTGAGCGCGTCCACGTCGGTGGTGACGCGGGTGACCAGGCGGCCGACCGGGTTGCGGTCGAAAAAGCCGATGTGCATCCTTTGGAGGTAGCGAAAGATCTGGCTGCGCAGGTCAAACATGACCTTCTGGCCGGTCCACTGCATGAAGTAGGTCTGCAGGAATTCCAGGAAGAATCCGAACACCAGCAGGCCGACGTACATGCCGCCGATCTGCGCGATGCCTCGAAGCGGTGTGCTGCTCAGCCAGCGGTCAAGGAACGAATGGGCGCCGCGAGCGGGAGCAAGGTACTTATCGATGGCGATTTTCGTGAGATAGGGACCGAGAACGTCGGCGACGGACTTCAGCACGATGGCCGCCAGCGCCAGCGCCACCTGCCATTTGTACGGGCTCAGGTAGCCCAGCAGCCGCTTCATCAGCCGGCTGTCATAGGCCTTTCCCAAGATCTCTTCTTCGTGGATGTTGGCCGCCATCTCTCTCTAGGTTATCAGACGAGGCGGGGGAGGCTCAGGATGGAAAATGTCCTTGAAATTCGCGGCCGCCGAACATCGGCCGGTCTGAGCAGATCACTCAGGTGCACGCCTTGACGAGGCCGAGGCGGGCCTGGCGCTTGCGTTCGATGCCGTCCAGCGCCTTCCAAAGCGCTGCGGCGGCACGTTCGGCGGCGCTCAGCGCGGCCGCGGCAAACCGGGAGTCCTTCTCCAGCGCAGCGGTCAACAAAGCGCGCCAAACGCTGGCATGGCGAATGTCGGCGGTGCGGTGCAGGCGAAAGTATCCGCCGGTTCGGGCATCGGCGCCATAATGCCGCTCCAATCCTTGCCACTTGGCTTCCGCCACACGCGGCACCTGAGACTCGTAGGCGTAGAACGCAGCCAGGCACTCGGGTGTCGTCGAGTGGTTGGCGAGGTCGCGGAAGGTGGCGAGCAGGCCGGAAACCTCATCGAGGGCCTCTCGACACCGCACTTTTTCACGATCGGCGCCCATTCCCTCCGCAAAGTCGAGCCAGAGCTCGCTGTGGGCGCGGCCCTCGATTTCCTCTTCGGCGAGGTTGCGCAGTACCGCGCGACGCACTTCGCCGTCGGGCAGCCGGCTGTGCAACGCGCTCAAGTATGTGGGGAACGCGGCCACATGGGGATAGTAATCCTCCGCATAAAGGCGTAAATCCTGCGCGCTGAGCTGCCCGGCGGCCCAGGCCTGGTAAAACGGATGCGTCAGCAGATCGAAGGTGGCCACGCGAGCGTGCAGCTCGGTCCAGAACTGTTGCGAATCAAAGCAGGCGGTCATCGGAGGCTCCTCACCTTGGTGTGCAATCTGTGTAACGCGCGCGCAGCCGGTTTGCAAGAGAAAACAATGGAATCACGTTCGGCCACGCGTTGCCGGTGTCTGGGATAATGAGATCTGTGTCTCTGGGTATCTACATCTCGGTTCCGTTCTGCCGGACCAAGTGCAGCTTTTGCAACTTCGCCTCGGGCGTCGTCGCGCGCTCGGTCTTTGCCCGCTACGTGGAGCGGGTGTCGGCGGATATCGAGTCGTCGGACCGGCTGGCGGCGGAGATGGGCGCGAAGTTCGAGCGCGAGGTGGATGCCATTTACCTCGGCGGCGGAACGCCCACGGTGCTCGAGGCGGCGGAGCTGGAACGGATTTTTGCGGCGGTACGCGCGAAATTTCGCGTGCGTGGCGATGCCGAGATCACGGTGGAGTGCGCTCCCGGCACGCTGACGCCGCCGATGTTGGAGTCGCTGGGGCGCTGCGGCGTGAACCGCGTCAGCCTGGGCGTGCAGTCGTTCGTGGATGAGGAGGCGGCGAGCGTGGGGCGGCTGCACACGCGCGCCATCGTGCTCGACGACCTGGCGCGGCTGCGCGCCACCGGAATCACCAACATCAGCATTGACCTGATTGCCGGATTGCCGCACCAGACACCTGAGAGCTGGGAGTTTTCCCTGGCGGAGACGATTGCTTCCGGCGTGCCGCACGTCAGCGTGTACATGCTGGAGGTGGACGAGGACTCGCGCCTCGGACGGGAGCTGATCGCCGGCGGCACGCGGTACCACGCGCACTTTGTCCCCGATGACGACGCGACCGCCGACTATTATCTGCAAGCGTGCGAACGGCTGAACGCGGCGGGGATTGTTCAGTACGAGATCTCAAATTTTGCCCGCAACCTGCACGCCGGCGCAGCCGAGCACCCGATCACCCGATCACCGGATCTCCCGATGTATTCGTCGCGCCACAACCTGAAGTACTGGACGCGGCAACCGTATCTCGGCTTCGGAGTGGACGCACATTCCATGCTGGCGGCGGATTCGCGGCAGGCGCGCGCCGCGATGGAGCGTGAGATCAGCGACTACCTGGAGCACGCGCCGAACTTCGGTGGCGCGCGCGAGTCGGAGGATTCCAATTTCTACGCTCGCATGGGAGTGGAGTCGATGCGGCTGGCCACGCCGGATTCGCTGGACGCGTACCTGGCCGGCAAGCCGCACGAGCGTACTCCGGTGACTTATCCGGCGGCGCTGGAAGAGGCGTATTTCCTCGGGCTGCGATTAAATCGCGGCCTGCAGGCGCGCGAGTTGGCGGAGCGCTACGGGCCGGAGGCGGCGACGGTTTTTCGCGAGCAGATCGCGGAACTGCGTGAGTTGGGCCTGGTTGAGATCTGTGAGGGGGCGACACGGCTGACGTCGCGCGGGCGCTTGCTGTCGAATGAAGTGTTCCAGAAATTCCTGGTGGTTCGGTCTATCGGTCAATCGATCGCTCGGTCCCTCGAGCCGCGCAGCGGCGGATGAAAATAGCCCGGCGCTTCAGCGCCGGGTCTGGTTGCCACAACGATCGGAGTCCCGTAGGGACGATTGAGTTCATCCGCAGGAGTGCTGTCCAGTTCCATTCAGTCGTCCCTACGGGACTTGCGGACAAACTTCGTGCTTCTTCCCAGCACTGAAGTGCTGGGCTATTTTCATCCGCCCCGCTGGGGCGGCCCTCTCAGTTTCACAGGTGAATCCAGTCATACATCCAGAAGACACCGAAAACGGCCAAAAGCGCGCACGAGATGACGACAACATAAGTCGCCAGCCACGGCTTTCCAACCGCCCGGCGCCAAATTACAAACCCGAAGGCGGCCAACGCAGCCGAAACCGCAAATTCCGCACGCAGAACAGCCTTACCCGCGACATCCGGCAATCCTAGAGAACCAAGGACCAGCGCAATTGGTGGTAGCCAAAAAAAAACAAGGACGTACCAGATAGAACCGACCACCAGAATTAACTGTCCGATCGTCTTTGACTTCAGGTCATCCAGGGTGGATACCTTGCCCGCTGCAAGTCGAATTCATTAGACTGGCGAATCGATTCTATCGTTTTCAACGAGAACTTCCATGAGCACCCTTACCTCCACCGGATCCGCGGCCAACACCGGGCAGCGCACGCACGTCATCACGGTCGACCTGCGCAGCGACACCGTCACCAAGCCCACGCCGGAGATGCGGCGCGCGATGGCGGAGGCGGAGGTCGGTGACGACGTTTACGGCGAAGACCCGACCATCAACCGCCTGGAGCAGCGCGCAGCGGAAATTTTCGGGCGCGAAGCCGCGATTTTCGTGCCCAGCGGCACCATGGGCAACACGGTCGCGATCAAGATCCATACGCGGCCCGGCCAGGAAATTATTTGCGAGGAGCGCTGCCACGTCTTCAACTACGAGATGGCGATGATGGCGCACTTTTCCGGCTGCCTGGCCCGCCCGATCCACGGCGAGGACGGCATCCTGCGCTGGGCGCAGGTGGAGCGCAAGATCTCGCCCAAGACTTATTACTACGCGCAGACCGGGCTAGTGTCGCTGGAGAACACGCACAACATGGCCGGGGGCACCGTGTACCCGCAAGATGTCGCGGACGAAATTTGCGACGGCGCCCACGCCGCCGGTTTGCCGGTCCACCTGGACGGGGCGCGCGTCTTCAACGCGTCGGTAACGCTGGGCAAGCCGGTGGCGGAGATCACGCGCAAGTTCGACTCCGTCATGTTCTGCCTGTCCAAGGGGCTGGGCGCGCCGGTGGGTTCGCTGCTGGTGGGAAGCAGACAATTCATCACGCAAGCGCGGGTCTATCGCAAATCGCTCGGCGGCGGCATGCGGCAGGCGGGCGTGCTCGCCGCCGCGGGATTGATCGCCCTGGAGCAGATGCCCAAGCGCCTGCACGTGGACCACGAAAACGCAAAATTCCTGGCGCAAGGGTTGGCGCGCGTGCCCGGGCTCAAGTTGGATGCGGCCAAGGTGGCGACCAACATCCTGATCTGCGACATCAGCGGAACCGGGATGGCGTCCGCCGATTTCGCGCGCAAGCTCGGCGAGAAAAACGTCCTCTGCGGAACGGTGAACAACGAACTGGTGCGATTCGTGACCCACATGGACGTTGACCGCGCCGGCTGCGAACAGGCGCTGGAGGTAGTGCGCGAGATTTGCGGAGTCAAATGAGGAGCTGGATTTGTAATTGGTAATTTGTAATTTGCAATTTGAACTTCCGCCGGCAGCAGCTCCTTGACACTGCAAATTACCAATTACAAATTACAAATTAGTTTGGGGTGAGGATGGCGACCAGGCTGGAATACTCCGTCACGGCGAAGTGCAAGCCGGAACACGTGTGGCAGAAGTTCCACAAGCTGGAAGAGTGGCCGTGGTGGAACCGCGTGGTCGGGCGGGCAAAGTGGCTGAGCGGAAAGCCGTGGGAAAAGGGAAGCCAGTTCCTGATGGACCTGGTGTATCCGCGAAGAATTTCTTTCCGGCCCACCATCATCGAAGCGCTTCCGCCGAACCGGATCGGTTGGGTGGGCAAGACGACCGGCTTTACCGGCGAGCACTGGTTCAGCTTCGAGGCGCAGCCCGATGGGACCACGCTGATCAAGACCTGGGAAGACATTTCGGGATTGGTGGCGGCGTTGTTCGGTAGCGGCATGAAGCAATCGCTGGTGGCGATGCACAAGGATTGGCTGGAAGCGCTGAAGACGGAGGCGGAGAAGATCGCGCGCGAAGAGCTGGCGCGCTCGTGAACGCTTCTTAACCACAGAGTGCGCAGAGGATCGCAGAGGAAAAACGGGCCACAGATTTGCGCGGATGCACACGGATTTTGTTTTATCCGTGCCGATCCGCGGAAATCCGTGGCCTCGTTCTTACGCGACAAACTTCGGGAAGCGCAGCGCGATGTTCATGAACACGCTGCCGCTCGGCGTATCGAAGCACATGACCAGCGCCTCGGTATCCTCGCTGCTGCCGAGACCGTGTTCGGCGGTGTGGATTTCGGGCGGCTGGATGCGGAAGTGGAAGCCCTGATCGTTGAGGCTGGTGATGGCGTTGCCGATCACCTGGTTGGCCAGCTCGCAGATGGTTTCACTGACGAAGCCGTCGGAATCCGACAGTTCGCTGCCGGCCATCGCCGAGGCGACACGCAGGGCAATCCTGCGGTCGAGATCGAAGACGATTCGCCCCTCGATGTCTCCCTTCATGGTCACGATCGCGGCCAGGCCACGCGTGCGATAAACCTCCGGTTCCATGGTGACGTTGGAAACGCGCGTGTTGCACGCCAGGCTTTGCGCCAGCACCGCGTCGGCGGCGTTGATGAACGGCTGGATCAGTTCCAGTCTCATCGCGCCGCTCCTGCCGCCGCTGCCACCGCGGTGGTCGCGTCTTCGTCCATCACGTACTTGACCACTTCGTAGAGGATTTCGGGCTTGACCGGCTTCTGCACGAAATGGCGCGCGCCTTTCTGCAGCGCGGCGATGATGTTTTCCTGATAGCCGACCGACGATACCATGACCACGCGCGCCTGCGGGTGCAAGCGGAGAATCTTCTCCGCCGCCTCAATGCCTTCCATCTGCGGCATGATGATGTCCATGAGCACGACATCGGGCAGCGTGCGGGTGTATTCGGTAATGGCGGTACAGCCGTCGCCGGCTTCGCCCGCCACGCGTCCGCCGAAAGACTCCACCATGCGCGCCAGGTTCTTGCGCGCGAAGATGGAATCGTCCACCACCAGGTAACGGATCGGCTGCTTGTCCTTGGTGCGCAGCAGCGCCGCGAATTGTTCCATGACCCACCTCCCTTGGCCGTTGGCCACTGGTCGTTGGGCAAAACCAACCTGCGAACGACTAACGACCAACGACTTACGACCGAATTTCCTTACACTGCCGGCTGCGGCACGGTATTGCCCGCCGGCGCCGCATGCACCACGCCGCATTGCGCCTGGAGCGTATTCACCAGCGCGTCGAGCGAGAGCACGCGGGCGGCATGGCCGCGCTCGATGGCGGCTTTCGGCATGCCAAATACGACGCACGACTCCGCGTTCTGCGCGATCGTCAACCCGCCGGCCTCCTTGACCGCGCCCATGGCGTCGGCGCCGTCGTCGCCCATTCCGGTCATGAGCACCGCGAGCGCCCGGGGACCAAATTCCTGCGCGACGGAGCGGAACAGCACGTCCACCGACGGGCGGTGTCCGTTGACGCGATCCTCATCCGACAAGACCGCGACCGGCCCGAGCGGCATCCGTCGCACGCGCAGGTGCCGGTTGCCGGGGCAGATCAGCGCCCGGCCCGCGGCCAGCAGGTCGCCCGAGCGTGCTTCCCTGACCTCGATCGCACACGTGTCGTTCAGGCGCCGGGCAAACATCTCGGTGAAGCCCTCGGGCATGTGCTGCACAACAAGAATCGCGCCGGGGAAATCAGCCGGGAGCTGCGCCAGGACGTACTGCAGCGTGTTCGGTCCTCCGGTCGAAATTCCAACCGCAACGATCCTGCTGGGCGCGGTGCGGGGCCGCGGCTGCTTGGCGGGCTGCGGCACGTGCGTCATCGCGGGCACGGCGCCGACTTTGCCGCTGGCGGCGGCCTTGATCTTCGCAATCAGCTCGGCGGCGATTTCGTCCATGCGCGCGGCGGCGGCGTCGGCCGGCTTGGCGATGAAATCGAGCGCGCCCAACGCCAGGGCCTTGAAGGTCGCGGACGCGCCCGCCGTCGTGTGGGCGCTGACCACAATCACGGGAATGCGGTGTTTGCGCGTGATCTCGCGCAAGGTTTCAGTGCCATCCATGCGCGGCATTTCCAGGTCGAGGGTGATGACGTCCGGTTTCAATTCTTCGATCTTCGCCAGCGCGAACGCGCCGTCCATGGCGGTGCCGACGACCTGGATGGAGCCGTCCCGTTCCAGCATCCTCGGGATGAGCTTCCGCATCAGGGCGGAATCGTCGACCACCAGCACTCGGATGGGATGGCTCACGCCGTGGCCTCCATCGACCGTCCGTTGCCGGCAGCAGGAATCGAAGCGGGATTGAGGCGCGCGCGCGCGAACTTGCGCAGGACTTCGCCGACGTTGAGGATCAGCACCACCGTCCCGTCGCCGAGAATGGAGGCGCCGCTGACCAGTTCGCTGGCGACGACGGTCTCGTCCAGCGGCTTGATCACCAGTTCTTCCTCGCCCACCAGCTTGTCCACCACCAGTCCGAACTTGCGCTCGCCGCTGCCGATCACGATGACGAAGACGCGCCCGTCTTCGTGGCCGGTGGCCGCGGGCGCCAGCCGGTTCAGGCGGACCAGCGTGAGCACCTCGTTGCGGAGTTGCAGCACCTCGTGGCTGTCCACGCGGTGAATGTCGGCCTCACTGGCGCGTGCGATTTCCAGCACCGACTCCAGCGGGATGGCATACAGGCGCTCGGCAACGCGGAAGAGCATGGCGCGGATAATGGCCAGGGTCAGCGGCAGGCGCAACTGGAAGGTGGTGCCGCGGCCGGGATGCGTCTCGATGCTAATGTTGCCCTTCAGCTTCTGCAGGGCGGTTTTCACCACGTCCATGCCGACGCCGCGCCCGGAGATTTCGCTGATGCGCTCGGCGGTGCTGAAGCCGGGCTCGAAAATGAATTCGACGGCGTCGGTTTCGCTCATCCGCGCCGCCTGGTCGGGGGTCGCCAGCCCGCGCGACACCGCCTTGGCCAGCACGGCGGCGGCGTCAATTCCGTGGCCGTCGTCGCTGATCTCGATCACCACCTGGTTGCCCTGATGGCAGGCATGCAGGCGGATGGCGCCCTGCTCAGGTTTGCCCGCGGCGCTGCGCTCCGACGGCGTTTCGATGCCGTGATCCACGGCATTACGGATCAGGTGAACCAGCGGTTCGGCAAGCGCGTCGAGCAGCCCCTTATCGAGATCAGTTTCCTGGCCGCTCATCTCGAGGGTGACATCCTTGCCGCAGAGCTTCGCGACATCGCGCACCAGGCGCGGGAAGCGGCGGAACAGTTGGTCAACCGGCACCATGCGGATTTTCATCGCCGAGCGCTGCAGCGCGTTCAATACCTGCGACTGGAAGGCCAGGGCATCGGCGAACTTGGCGCGCAGCGGATCTTTCGGCGACCTCGACGTGAATTCGTGCAGCAACTGGTGCAGCATGGATTTACCGATCACCAGCTCGCCCACCAGGTCGAGCAGGTTGTCAATGCGCTCGGCATCCACGCGCAGCGTGTTTTCCGCGTAAGCGGCGATGCGGTTCACGGCGGCGTCGGGAGCGCCGTGGTGGTTCGGCGGCGCCGCAGCGGCCTGGGTTGAGCCCACCGCAGAGGGCGCGGCCGCAGTGGTTGCCGCGGCGACGTCCTCATGGGTGAGTTCCAACGCTGGTACAAACTTTTCGACCGCAACTTGCGCCACCACCCCCGGAAGGCGGCACTTGTTGCTCAACCAATGCTGATCGCGATCGCTGGCGATGGCGAATTCCACCTGGCCGGCGTCCGCCCATCGCGCTTCCTCGAGCGAGCTGGCCAGCAGGGTTCCCGCTTCCTGCAGAACTTTCTTCAGCAACGCGATGCCGGCGGCGCGCAGGGGACACCCGGCCTCGATGGCGACGGCGATTTCGTAAACGTGCAGCCCGCGGCCCGCCGCTTCCGCCATGGCGAGTTGCTCGTACTCGGTCCAGGCGAAACTGGGCTTCATCTTTCCCAGGACTTTGGGCGCGGATGGCTGCTGGGCCATGCGCCAGATCATGGCGCGCAGCGGATCGCCGTTCGGCGGGTCCAACCGGGCGCGGTAGGCGGCGCACATGGCGTCGAACATGTCGGCGGCACTGAGCACGATTTCCGGCAGCGAGGCGGCGTTGGAGGCGGCGATTTCGGGTGACAAAACGTCTTCCAATTCGTGCGCCAGATCGCTGAGTTCACGGAAACCGCAGGCGGCCGAATCGCCCTTCAGGGTGTGCACCACGCGGCGGATTTCGCGCACCGCCTCCCGGTTGGCCGCATCCTTTTCTAGGGCGAGACCCTGCTCGTTGAGCGCCTGCAACAGCTCCTGGGCGCTCTGGAAGAACAAGTCCCGCATTTCGGTCGCGCGTTCGTCGGAATGAGAGCTCACGCTTGCACCTCGTTGCGCTGGTAGGCGGTCCCGTTGTTCTGGTGGATCATGCGGAACTTGTCGCTCAGCCCAAACAGCGATTCCGCGTGGCCCACGAATAGATACCCGCCGGGACGCAGGCAGCGGTAGAGCTTTTCCACCAGCCGTTTCTGTTCCGGCTCGTCGAAATAGATCATCACGTTGCGGCAGAAAATAATGTCCATGCCCTGCGGCAGGTATTCGGTCTTGAGATTGTGAAAATCGAACTTCACCACCTGTTTCACCGAGTCCTTGACCGTGTAATGCGCGCCGATCCTGTCGAAGTAACGCAGGCGGTACATAAAATCCACCGGTTCCATCTGCTGCTCGCTGTAACTGCCCTCCTGCGCCGTTCGCAGGGCGGAATAACTGATATCCGACGCCAGGATTTCCACCTTCCACGGGTGCGGAACCAGCGGCTTGGGTGAGGGAAGATCCAGGCCGGCCGGGGGCGCGTTGCGCAGCGTGTAGTACGCCAGCCCGTCGCACAACAGCATGGCGATGGTGAACGGCTCCTGGCCGGTGGAGCAGCCCGCGCTCCAGATGCGGATGGAGAAGTCGCGCTCGGAATGCTTCTTGCGCATCAGCTCTTCCATCGTCACCTTGTGAAACAGGTCGAGTTGGGGCTTGTTGCGGAAGAAGCTGGTCTCGTTGATGGTCAAGTTTTCCAGCAACGCCGCCAGTTCGGTGCGTCCCTCGCGGCTGGTCAGCAGGCGGTAATAGCTGTAGAACGACTCCAGGCGGCAGGCGCGCAGCCGGCGCTGCAGGCGGTCCTGGAGAAAATGAGCGCGGCGCTCGTCGAAGAACATGCCGCATTCCTGGTAGACCAGGGTCTGCAGCAGCTTCAACTCGGGTTCGGACAACGGAACTGCCGCGCTCGTCATAATCGTTTGCTTACGCGCCCGCGGCCGCGGGCAGGCGCAACTCGCCGCTCTGCAAAATCCGTCTCAGGTCCACCAGGATGATGAGCCGTCCCTGGTACTTGGCCACGCCGGTCACGTAGCTGGTGGCGGCATCGGTGAGAACATTGGGCGGGGGCTCGATTTGCGCGTCGCTGATCTTCAGCACTTCCGAGGCGCTGTCCACGATCAGCCCGACCGCCCTCGACTCCACGTCCACCACCAGCACGCGATTTTTCCGGCTGTTCTCGGTGGCGGCGCCGCCGAACCGCCGGCGCAGGTCGATGACCGGCACGATGCGCCCGCGCAGGTTCATCACGCCTTCCACGTACTCCGGCGCGTGCGGGACGTTGGTGATCTCCGGCGGGCGCACGATTTCATGCACCAGCGAGATCGGCAGTCCGAAGGTCTCGCGCCCGATGCGGAAGCCGACGATCTGTAGGTCCTTCGCCATCGTCCTCTAAGATTGCGCCACGGCCGCGTAGCTCTCCGGTGACACGCGTTTCCGCTCCGGCGCCGGCGTCCGCGCCGCCTTGCGGCCGTTGCCGTTGCCGTTGTAGCCATCGAGCACGAAGCGGTCCATGGCTTCCAGCAAACTGCGCGACATCTTCGACATCTGCTCGGAGGAGGCCGCCAGCTCGGTGGAACCCGACGTGGAGCGCTGCACCAGTTCGCGCATGCGGTCCATGGCCTTCACCACCGCTTGCGTGCCGGAAGCCTGTTCCTCCACGGCGGAGTTGATCTCGTGGGTGATCTCGTTGAGGCGCGTGGTCGCCCGGGCAATCTGCGACGAACCGTGGGACTGCTCGTTGGTGGCGGCGCCGATCTCTTGCGCGAATTTGTACACCTCGGTGACCACGGTGGAGATCTTGCGCAGCGCCAGGTTCAGGTCGTTGCCCAGGCTGATGCCTTCGTTCACGATGCCGGTGCTCTTCTCCATGTTGTCCACCGCTTTGCGCGCTTCCTTCTGAATGCTGGCGATGAGTTCGGCGATTTCCTTGGTGGACTGCGCCGATTTTTCCGCCAGCTTGCGCACTTCATCGGCGACCACGGCAAATCCCAGCCCGTGTTCGCCGGCGCGCGCCGCTTCGATGGCCGCGTTCAGCGCCAGCAGGTTGGTTTGCTCGGCCAGATCGTCAATCACCTCCACGATCTTGCCGATATCGTCGGCGCGCAGTCCGAGCACGCCGATGATTTCGCCGGAGGACGAAATGGAGCGGTTGATGCGCGTCAGGCCGTCGGTCGCCTTTTCCATCGTGCTGATGCCGCTCTGCACTTCGTCCCGCGACCGCTGGCTGATGTCGAGCAACACCTTGGCCGTGTCGGCCACGCGCTGTATCGAGGTGACCATCTGGTCGATCGAGGCCGAGGTTTCGCTCACGCTCGAGGCCTGCACCTGCGTGTTCTTCACCATGTTCTGCACGTTGATCGTCATCTCGTGCATGGTGCTGGTGACTTCATCAATCGCCGAGGCCGCGTTGAGACTGATTTTGGCCGACTCGTCGGAGGCCCCCGCCACCTGGTTGGACCCGCTGGCTACTTGCGCCGCGCTGTCGCGGACGCTGCTCACCAGCGCGCGCAGGCCTTCGATCATCTTGACGAAGGCATTGCCCAGGGTGTCGCGCGATGACCGCGGGCTCACTTCCACCGCCAGGTCGCCGCCGGCGATGGATTCGGAAACCGCGGCCATCTCGCGCAGGTAAGTCACCATCGAGCTGAAGCTCCGCGCCAGCTCTCCGACCTCGTCTTTGCGGTTGCTGTCCACTTCATGGTCCAGGTCGCCGGACTTGCCGATATCGCGGGCCACGCCAATCAATTGCTGCAGCGGATCGGTGATGGACTTCGCCGTCTTGTACGAAATTACGATGCCCAGCAGGATTGCCAGCAACGTGCCGACGATGCTGAAGACAATCGTGGCCGAGGTTGCGGCTTCGCCTTTCTTCCGTTCCGATTCCAGCAGGGTGGTGTTGGCGGCTTCGCCCTCGTCCAGGAACCCGGTGGAGGTTTTCATCCACAAGCTGGGATTGAGCTGCAGGTAGTAAATCTGGAGTTCGGCCACGGTGGTGGCGCCGGTGTCCACCAGCTTGCGCTTGTCCAGCAGCGGGCGCGCGAAGCCGGATTCCCATTGTCGCTCGGCCTCGCTCAGGCGCTGCAGGGCGGTGCGATGGCCCTCGGAATTCACCTTGGACATCAGGTCTTGGAGCTTCGCATGCAGGCGCGCGATGCCTTCCTCCATCCTGTCCACTTCCCGCGAGTCGCCGCTGAGCAGGTAATTGCGCAGGTACAGCCGGTTCTGCATCATCTGGAAGCGGACCGACGCGCCTTCCTGCGCCAGTTCCAGCGCGCGCGACGCCGAGGCGCGGGCCGCGTGCTCGCGCCGCACCGCGGTGAGGTTGACGATGAACAGGACCAGCAGCAGTGCCAGGATCGCCCCGAAATTCAGGTACAGCTTTCTACTGATCGTCATGGCTGCTCCTTCGCAGTCGGGGACCGTCAGTCGCCGTGGTGGAACTGGAATTCCACGATGGTTGTCGTCTCCGGGCCGGGCGCAAATCGCCATTTCTTCAGCGCTTCGCTTGCCGACTGGATCAACAGCGGGTGACCACCGATCGGCTTCAGGCTCTTGACGCTTCCGTTGGCCGCGATCACCACCTCGATCTTCACCGTCCCGGTTACATTCATTTGCCGTGCGAGTGTGGGATACGCAGGCTTCACCCGGAACACCACCTTGCGGTCTGGTTCCGCCGCGGTGGACGCCCGGCACATTGCGGCGCCAAGAACCACCGCCAAGAGCCAACGTGGTTTTACCTTCCCGAACATGGCCGTCTCCAGGGAAAACTCCAGTGCCAGCAATTGCACGGTGGCTGCCAGCCCCGTCCAGGTCCTATCGCGGTTTGCGATTACTAAGGTAAGTAGCTGAATTGATGGGTGATATTTGTTACTAGCGGGCTAAGTCTATGACCCGACCATGTCCCAACGTGCGAGATTCTGTCTCAACTCCAACGCATTGGCGGCTCCAAACGATCTCAGCGTGAGATTGCGATTGCTCGCAAACAGGTTAGCGAGTTGGTAACCGCACTTGCATTTGTCTTGACTCAAATTGAGATACCGTGGTTCTCTCTGAGCGAGACAAGCAAAATTAGCCCTGTCCATGCAGACTGGAGAAAATCCGGTAGCGCTGTCCTCTGCGGGTGGCGAGAGCGCAGTCGCGCTGGAGCGCCGGCGCGCGGAAATGCTGGACGAGTACCTGGAGAGCTTCGTCCTGCGGGCGGCTGAATTTCTCCGTTTTAACCGGGTCTTCATTGCCTTGGCCGAATCCGGCTCCTATGAAATCCGCCACGTCGCGGAACACGGCCATGCGCGTCCGGTCCGCGCCCGGCTTCCCGTCATGCTCGAGCGCCGAGCCCAGACGGTGGATGAGCCGTTCTGGACCACCGAAATCAGCCAGTGGGCCGAGGGCATCGCCGAGCCCTTCTCCGCGCTGACCTCGCTGCAGTGCCTGGTCATTCCGCTGCTGGGTTCCAACCGCCAACCGCTGGGAATTGTCGGCCTGTTGGAACGCAGCGATGGCGGCAATGTCACCGCCGAAGATCTGCGCCGCGCCGCCACGCTGGCCGCCGAAGCGGCCGTGGTCCTGGAAGCGACGCAGAACCTGTACGCCGCCGATCAGCATCGCCGGCGCTCGGAAAACCTGATGGCGGCCGCGCTGGAACTGAACTCCACCGTGCGCTTGCCGCAGTTCATGGAAGGGTTCACCGTCCGCGCCGCCGTCATGCTCGGGGCGCGCGCGGCCGCGCTTGCCCTGATGCAAGGCAAGCTTCTCGACACCGTGGTGCTTTACGATCCGGGCGCGCGCCATGACTCGACCGCGCACCGCCGGCTGGACGTGGCGCTCTCCGACGTCGCCGCCCAGCGCTCCGAAGACATCATTTCCGGCACCGCCGCCGAACTGCTCGGTGACCCGCTGGCGGCCAAGCTGGGGTGGAAGGACCTCAGTATCGCCCGTCTCAGCGGCGGCGACGGCGAATTCCTCGGGCTGCTCTGCCTGGCCGACTGCGGCGGCGCGCTGCCCCACGATGCCCGTCATCTGCTGCAGGCGCTGGTGGCGCACGCCGCCGTGGCCCTGGAAAACGCGCGCTGGTTCACGCGCATGGACCAGGCCAACCGCCACTGGATGGAAATTTTTGACGCCATCACCGACCTGATCGTGGTGCACGACGAGTCCTACCGCGTGCTGCGCGTCAACCGCTCGCTGGCCGACTTCATCGGGGTGCGCCCGTCGGAGTTGATCGGGGTCAGCGTGCGCGCGCTGATCGCCATGGCCAGCGACCAGAGCGCGCAGTCGTGTCCCTTCTGCCGCGGCGGCCCCGACCTCACCGACGAATACGTTCATCCGGTGCTCGACCGCACCTACCTGGTCTCGACCTCGCGCATTCACGGCGCCGCCAACGAGGGCATGCAGACCATCCACGTGCTCAAGGACATCACCGACCGGCGCGAGGCCGAGCGCCGTTATCGCGAGCTCTTCGATACCATCCAGGAGGGCCTGTTCTTCTCCACGCCCGATGGCCGTTTCATCGAGGTGAACGACGCCCTGGTGCGCATGCTCGGCTACGACAGCCGGGAAGACCTCCTGCAGGTGGACATTGGCAGCCAGATTTACGTCTCGGCGGACCAGCGCAGCCATTTCGTGGAGGAGATCAACGCCAAGGGAGTGGTGCGCAATTACGAGGAGACGCTGCGCCGCAAGGACGGCGCGCTCATCTACAGCCTGCAGAATGCCTTCGCCGTCCGCGACAGCCAGGGCAAGGTGGTGCAGTACCGCGGCCTGATGCTCGACATCACCGAGCTGAAAAACTTCCAGGCCGAATTGCAGCGCCAGCGCGACTTCAACAACAAGATCCTCAACAACACTCAGAGCATGATCCTGGTGGTGGACACCGCCGGGCTCATCAGTTACGCCAACAAGCGCTGCTTCGAAGCCGGCGGCTACACCCAGGAAGACCTGCTCGGCCGCAAGCTGGTGGAACTGGTTCCGCCCGGAAGGCGGCAGGCGCTCATTGACGGATTGGCGGAAACCCTGGCCGGCCGCCAGGTGGACAACCTGGAATTGCCGGTGCTGCTGGGACAGGGCCGTGGCGGGCAGTTTTCCATCAACCTCAGCCCCATGCGCGACGAGCCCGGCCACGTGAACAGTATCGTGGTGGTGATGACCGACATCACCGACGCCGCCAT
Source organism: Terriglobia bacterium (assembly GCA_020072845.1). NCBI lineage: Bacteria > Pseudomonadati > Acidobacteriota > Terriglobia > Terriglobia bacterium. The sequence goes on along the minus strand of JAIQGF010000013.1, from coordinate 50,664 downwards.
GCTGCAGGCCAAGCTGATGCACACCGAGAAGATGGCGGCCGTCGGCCAGCTCGTCTCCGGCGTGGCGCACGAACTCAATAATCCGCTGACGGCGGTTCTGGGCTTCACCGACCTGCTGCTGGAAAGCGGGGAAATTCCCGCGCCCGCCAAGGAAGACCTTCGCGTCATCCTGCAGGAGGCGCAGCGCTCCAAGCAGATCGTGCAGAACCTGCTGAGCTTCGCGCGCCAAATGCCGCCGCAGCGCGACTCGGTGCAATTGAACACCATCGTGCGCCGCACCCTGGCGCTGCGCTCCTACGATTTTGCCAGCCACGGCGTGGAAGTCGTCGAGCGGCTCAACGAGCGCGTGCCCGACATCATCGGCGATGCGCACCAGTTGCAGCAGGTCTTCCTCAACATTCTGAACAACGCCTACGACGCGGTGCGCGAGACCGAGCGCCAGGGGCGCATCGAAATCTCCACCGCCTTGAACGGGGCCTCCGCCGAGGTGGTGTTCCGTGACAACGGCCACGGGATTTCCTTTCCCGACCGCATCTTCGATCCCTTTTTCACCACCAAGGAGGTGGGCAAGGGAACCGGCCTGGGCCTCAGCATCTGCTACGGCATCGTGCGCGAGCACGGCGGCGAAATCCTGTGCCAGAACAACGACGATGGATTCGGCGCCACCTTCCGGGTTCGCCTGCCCGTCGCCCCCACCGGCATCGGCCCTGCCGCGGGAGGGAAACGATGATGCCCGCGGCAAGCAAGTATCCCGTGCTGGTGATCGAGGACGAGCCGGCCGTGCTTTCGTTCGTGAAAGCCGCTCTGGAACGCGCCGGCTACAACGTCGTGCCCGTGGCCTGCGGCGCCGATGCGCTCACCATGCTCGCCCGCGACGACTTTCTCGGCGTGGTTTCCGATATGCGCACGCCCGGCGGCGTGGATGGCGCCGATGTTCACGCCTGGATCTCGGCCCACAAACCCGAGCTGGTGGCGCGCGTCATTTTCATCACCGGCGACATCGTCAACGAGGAGACCGCCGCCACGTTGCGCCGCACCGGCGCCCCCTGCGTCGAAAAGCCGTTTCGCGTGCAGCAGCTTCTCGGAGTGGTGGACAAAGTTTTCGGGGGCCCGAAATGAACGACGACTTTCGTGTCCGTTTTCTCATCGTGGATGACGAGCAGAGCATCTGCAAGTTGTGCATGGCGATCGGCGCCTCGCTCGGCTTTGACTGCGCCGAGGCGGAGAGCGCCGAAGCCGCGCTCGCCTATCTGGAAACCGAGTCGCCCGACATCGTCGTGCTCGACCGCCAGCTCGGCCCCATGAGCGGCGACGACCTGCTGCGGCAGATCAAGGCCATGCTGCCGCGCACGGAAGTGGCCATCATCACCGGCCACGGCTCCATCGAGTCCGCCGTCGAAGCCATGAAGATGGGCGCCTACGACTACATCACCAAACCCTTCGGCGCGGGACAGTTGAAGCTGGTGCTGCAGCGCATGAAGGAAAAAGTGCGCCTCGTCGCCGAAAACGAGTACCTGCGCGACCGCGTCACCAACCAGCAGGAGCTGAACGTCATTGACGGCTCGTCGGCCAAAATCCAGGATGTGCTCCGCATGGTCTCGCGGCTGAAAGACACGCGCACCCCGGTGCTGATCACCGGGGAAAGCGGGACCGGAAAAGAGCTGGTGGCGCGCGCCATTCATTTCCGCGGCTCGATGCAGAAGCGGCCGTTCGTCGCCGTGGATTGCGGGTCGCTGGTGCCGACGCTGATCGAGAGCGAGCTCTTCGGCTACGAAAAAGGCGCCTTTACCGGCGCCATGAAAACCAAGCAGGGCCTCTTCCAATCGGCCAATACGGGCACGATTTTCCTCGACGAGATTGGCGAGCTGCCGTTGGAGTTGCAAGCCAAGCTGCTGCGTGTGCTCCAGGAAAAAGAGGTTCGTCCGGTCGGCAGTAACGACAAGGTCAAAGTGGACGTACGCATCATCGCCGCTACCAACCGCGATCTGGAAGCCTCGTATCGCGCCGGCACCTTCCGCAAGGACCTCTATTTCCGGCTCAACGTGGTCACCGTTCATCTGCCGGCGCTGCGCGAGCGCAAGTCCGACATGGTGGTGCTGGTGCGCTCGTTCCTGGCGCGCTACGCGCCGGAGGAAAACGTGCAGGTCACGCCCGCGGCCATGCACAGCCTGTTCCAGTACGACTGGCCGGGCAACGTGCGCGAACTGGAAAACTGCATCGAGCGCGCCATCGCCCTGGGCAATCACAAGACGATTGACGTGCAGGATCTGCCCGCGGCGATTCGCATGGCCGGTCCGGCCCTGCCGGTTTCGGCGGAAGCGCCCGCCACGGGAGCCCCTGCGCCGACGCCGAATTCCACCGACCTGGAAGACATCGAGCGGCAGACCATCGAGCGCGTCTTCCAGCAGGTGGGAGGCGATAAGGCGCTCGCCGGCAAGATGCTGGGCATCAGCCGCGCGACTCTGTACCGCAAGCTGAAGCGCTACCACATCGACGCCGGCCCAGGCGTCGAGGGAAGTACAGCCAGCGCGGCGCAGAACAACTAGGCCTCCGTCGTCGGCTCACTGGCCAGGAACTCTGCTGAGTTGAGACTGCGTTTCAGGGTGAGACGGAGACGGCGCTCCACCATCCTGGCGCTAGTCCTGTACCATCAATAACTTACGGCCAGCAGCAGTTTGGAGTTGTCCGTGCATTGTGAAGTGTGGGACGCAACGGAGCGTCCTTGGAGCTGTAACGTGTCGCAACCATCGGTATTGATCATCTCCGACGAGCCGGAATTCGCGTCCACCATGATGGCGCGCTGGCAAACCGAACGCAGCGTGCCGACATTTCTCTTGACGACGACGCCGGCGTGGAGCGAGCCGCTGGTGGCATCGTGCGACCTGGCGGTCATCGCCGGGGTCAAGGAAGTTGTAGCGCCGCTATTCAAGAAGTTGGATGAATCGGGCAAGCCGGCGATTCTGCTGGCCCCGGATGGCCTTGACTTACAGCGCGTGCGCAGCCAGTATCCGCGATTCATGCTGGTGCGGGAACATGAAGGCTGGGTGGACGTAGTGGTGGCGCTGGCCACCGAAAGCCTGCGCCGCCTGGACGCCAACGCGCGCGCGCGCCGCGCCGAGCAGGCACTGACCCAGGCGGAAGGCCACGCCATGCTGGGAAAGTACATGCTCGACATGCGTCACAGCGTGAACAACGCGCTGACCTCGGTGTTGGGCAATGCCGAACTGATGTTGCTGGAGCCAGGCGCGTTTTCCGCCGAGATCCGCGATCAACTGGCAACCATTCACACCATGGCGCTTCGCATCCACGACATCGTGCAGCGCTTCAGCTCGATGGAGTCGGAAATGAAGTTCGCCGCCAAATCTCACTCTGAGACGAATCCGCCCTCGCCTACCTACGCTGCCGTGCGCTGAAGTGCATGTCCGAATTTCCGGTGTTCGCGGACGCATTTCTTGAGTACAGTGGGGCTGACGACCCTCCCCCAGCCGTCTACGTTCTTTCTGAAATCCTAATCCGGAGAGATTTGTGAAGGACCGAGTGAAGTCGCGTGTGTGGACGTTGGTTGGCGTGAATGCTTTCGTGCTGATCGTGGTATTGGGACTGTCTTATGCCGCCGGTGCGCGATCGGGCGGGCTGTCGCTGCTGGATTTCGGCGCGCTGCCGCAGGTGGCGGGCCTGGAGTTCCTGGCGGCCTTGTTTCTGGTGCTGGCGGCCAGCGTGGCGCTGCTGCTGCAACTCGGCGGCAAGGTGGTGAAGCCGACCCGCGAATTGCTGGAATTCTCCGAGAAACTGGTCGCGGGCGATTACGAGACGCGCGCCAACGTCACGCCCGACGACTTCGGCGTGATTGCCGAGAACTGGAACCGCGCGGCGGAGAATCTGGCGCAGGCGGCGGCGATCAAGACAGGCGAAGAATTGCTGCGGTCCGACCTGGCGGAACTGGAAAAGGTCATCAACCAAGTATCGCGCGGCGACCTGGCGGGCCGAGCCCAGGCCGCGGCTCATCCCCATCTGACCGCGGTGACTGAATCGTTCAATGTGTTGGCCGACAATTATGCGCGCCGCATGGAGCGCGCCCGCGCGGCCAGCGCCGAGATCGCGGCCTCGGCCACGCAGGTGATCGCGGCGGCCTCCGAGATGGCCAGCGGGGCGTCGCAGCAGGAGCAGGCGACGATGGACGCCGCCGCTGCCATCGCGCAGCTTGCCGAGAGCACGCAAAAGGTTTCCGGCCATGCCACGGCGGCCCACGAAGCGGCCCGGCGCGCGCTCGACCTCTCCGACCAGGGCAGCCGGGCGGTGCGTGAGAGTGCCGAAAGCATGCAGCGCATCTGCGCCGCCATGCAAGCGACGGCGGAAAAGATCAAGTCGCTGGCCAGCCGTTCGCTGGAGGTCTACGACGTCATTAACCTGATCCACGAAACCAACCTGCTGGCGCAGAACGCGATCCTGGAATCGTCGCGCGGCGGGCAGGGCGGCCAGACCACGGAAGTGCTGTCGGCCGAACTGAAAAAGCTGGCGGACCACTCGCGTTCGGCGACGCACGACATCGTGACCCTGCTGAAATCCATCCAGGCGGAGAGCAACGAAGCGGTGGCGGTGATGGAGCAGGGGAACCGCGTCGCGGGAAATGGCGCGCAGCTCATGGAGCAGGCAGACCGAGCGTTCACCGGCATTGCCACGGTTCTGCACCAGACCGCCGATTTTGCCGAAGCGATTGCGGCGGCATCGTCGCAACAGGTGCAAGGGACGGAAAGCGTTGCCGCCGCGGTGCAGGAGATCGCCGCCAACCTGCGCCAGAACTCGACCAAGGCGCGCCAGGGCGCAAAAATCATGGAGCAGGTTGCGCGCTCATCCGAGCAGCTCACGCAGGCGGTCGCACCGATCCGGCCGGCGCCGGCGCCCACGGCGGTAAGGACGGAGAAGCCGGAAGCGATCTCGGCGGCGGTGATCGGGCAGGCGTGATTCCGCGCGATCAAGCCCGCGGACGCTAGTAAGAACACCTAGCCACAAAGGTCAGGAACATCAAGGAAGGCGTTTTGACCTTGGTTTTCCTCGGTGTCCTCTGTGGCTAGACCTGTTCAGGCGAAAAGAAATTCTTTGGTGCGCAGGTCGCGGATGGTATCGCGCAGCTGGGCGGCCTTTTCGAACTCGAAGCGCTTGGCCGCCTCGCGCATATCGACCTCCAGCTTGGCGATGTAGGCGTTGAGTTCTTCCTGCGACTTGAATTCCGGGATGCCCTCGGCTTGCTCGGTGATATCCACGTAATCGGCTTCCACGATGTGCGCCAGCGACATTTCCAGCGGCCGCACGATGGACTCGGGCGTGATGCCGTGCTCCTCGTTGTAGGCCCGCTGGATGGCGCGGCGGCGCGTGGTTTCGTCGATCGCCCTTTTCATGGAATCGGTCATGCGGTCGGCATAAAGAACGGCGCGGCCATGCAGGTGGCGGGCGCAGCGGCCCATGGTCTGGATCAGCGATCCGGCGGAGCGCAGGAAGCCTTCCTTGTCGGCGTCAAGAATGGCCACCAGCGAGACTTCCGGCAGATCCAGGCCTTCGCGCAGCAGGTTGATGCCGATGAGCACGTCGAACTCGCCCTTGCGCAGGTCGCGCAGGATTTTCACCCGCTCCAGGGTTTCGATCTCGGAGTGCATGTAGCGGCAGCGCACGCCGACCTCGCTGTAGTACTCCGCCAGGTCTTCGGCCATGCGCTTGGTGAGCGTCGTGACCAACACGCGTTCGCCGTGTTCGACGCGGGCGCGGATTTCGTGCAGCAAGTCATCAATCTGGCCCTTGACCGGACGGACTTCGACCTCCGGATCAATCAGCCCGGTCGGACGGATGATCTGCTCGACGACCACGCCGGCCGATTTGGTCAGCTCGTAAGGTCCGGGTGTGGCGGAGACGTAGACCACCTGGTTGACGCGGTGCTCGAACTCCTCGAAGGTGAGCGGGCGATTGTCGAGCGCGGAGGGCAGCCGGAAGCCGTACTCGATGAGGGTTTCCTTGCGCGAGCGGTCGCCGTGCCACATGCCGTGGAGTTGCGGGATGGTTTGGTGCGATTCGTCGATGAACAGCAGGAAATCGCGCGCCACGTAATCCAGCAGCGTGGGCGGAGGCTCCCCCGGCAGCCGCCCGGTGAAATGGCGGGAATAATTTTCGATGCCGTGACAGTAGCCGACTTCCTTCATCATCTCGACATCGAAGCGGGTGCGCTGGTGAACGCGCTGCGATTCCACCAGGCGTCCCTGCTTCTCCAGTTCGGCTTCCCACCAGGCCAGCTCTTTCAGGATCGAGTCAACCGCCGCGCTCTTGGTCTCCGGCTTCATCACGTAGTGCGTCTTGGGGTAGATGGGGAGGCGCGCGTACTTTTGCTTGACGGTGCCGAAGAGCGGGTCAATCTGGCTGAGCGATTCCACCTGATCGCCCCAAAGCTCGATGCGGTAGGCGTTGTCGTCGTAAGGGGGAAAGATTTCGATGACGTCGCCGCGGACGCGGAAGGTGCCGCGGCGGAAGTCGGAATCGCTGCGCTCGTAGAGGATTTCAACCAGCTTGCGCAAGATGTCCTCGCGCTTGATCCTCTGGCCCTTCTCCAGGAAAAGCAGCATGCCGTAGTAGGCCTCGGGCGAGCCCAGGCCGTAGATGCAGCTCACCGAGGCGACGATGATGCAGTCGCGGCGCTCGAACAGCGACTTGGTGGCCGAGAGCCGCAGCTTGTCGAGCTCATCATTGATGGTCGCTTCTTTTTCGATGTAGACGTCGGCGGCGGGAATGTAGGCTTCCGGCTGATAATAGTCGTAATACGATACAAAGTACTCGACCGCGTTGTGCGGGAAAAAGCTCTTGAACTCGTGGTAGAGCTGGGCCGCCAGGGTCTTGTTGTGGGCCAGAACCAGCGTGGAGCGGTTGATCTGCTCGATCACCTTCGCCATGGTGTAAGTCTTGCCCGATCCGGTGACGCCCAGCAGGACCTGGTGCTTGTCGCCGTCCAAGACACCGCGGTTGAGCGACTCGATCGCTTTCTCCTGGTCGCCTCGGGGTTGGTAGTCGGAAACGAGCTTAAAGTCGGGCATGGAAGCAATTAGCGATTAGCAATTAGTACCCGAGGCCGACTGAACGCTGTCGCCACAGAGCTGAGTATTGGCCGGTGAGCATCTCTTGATTATATCGCGGCGCTCAGACGTCCAGTCCGATGCTGCGCATCAGTTCCAGGGCGTTGCTCTTGGTGACCACGCCGTCACGCAGCCGGTAGTCGAAGCGCATGGCGCCGTCTTCGACGTGATCTTCGAAATGCGCGTTGCGGACGCGGCCGTCCACGGCGGTCGTGCCGATCGCGGTCAGCGCGAGATCGTGGGTGGTGACGATCCCGATGGCGGCGCGCTCCAGCAGCGCGCGCACGATGCCTTCAGCGCCGATTTTCCGGTCGTACGAGTTGGTTCCGTGCAGCAGTTCGTCGAGCAGGAAGAGCACGGGCTGGCCGCCGTCGGTGAGCGACATGACCTGGCGCAGGCGCACGATTTCAGCGTAAAAGCCGGAGCGGCCGGCCTGGAGCGAGTCGGTGACACGGATTGAGGTCCCCAGCCGCACCGGTGACATGGCCAGGCGCGCGGCACGAACCGGCGCGCCCGCCTGCGCCAGCATCACGTTCACGCCGATGGCGCGCAGCAGCGTGCTCTTGCCGCTCATATTCGAGCCGCTGACCAAAAGCAGTTGCGCGGGGTCGCCGAGGCGCACGCTATTGCGAACGCAGTGCGCGGCGGGCAGGAGCGGATGTCCCATCCGTTCGGCGTCGAAGATGGCGGGCACGCGCTCCGGCAGAAATTCGGGGAAGGGGTCGTCGGGGTGCTCAAACGCGTACGCCGACAAAGAGACCAGCGCTTCCAGGTCGCCGAGCGCGTCCAGCCACTGCCGCACCGAATGGCCGTGCTGGCGGCGCCATGACTCGGCCGCGAAGGCGGCCTGCACCGAATACAGCAGCGGCACGTCAATCAACTTCACGAACAAGTTGTGGCTGCCGTTGGCGAGATCGGCGAGATAGCGCAGGCGCGCCAGACTGCGCGACGGAGTCGCAGCGGTGGATTCCAGGCCGGCGGCACGGGCGCGCAGCCAGGCGGCGGTGAACGGCTCGCGCTCGATGCGCGCCAATAGCGCGGAAACCAGCGCGAGTTCATCGGCGGCGGCGCTGATGGCGTCCAGCAGCGAGTGCACGCGGTCGCGCAGCCTGGAGGCGATGAGAGAAGCTGCGCCGATGATCACCAGCAGCGGGATCCAATCACCGCCGAGGCCGCGATAGACGAGCGCGGCAACGGCGGCGAGCGCCACCAGGGAGGAGAGGACGCGGAGCGCCGGGTTTTTCAGGACAACGGGTGATTCCGCCCATTCGACCAGCCAGTCGGGCTGGCGCGGCGAGCGCAGATCGTCCCCGGTGATAGCGAGGTCTTCGCGGAGATCGAGGCGGGAGCGGAGTTCGTCAATCGCCTGCTGCCGCTCGCGGACTTCATCCACCGGCGCCGGGGCGAGCAGCCAGCGCGCCAGCGTCTGCCGGCCCATCGGAGTTCTGGCGCAGCACAGCAGTTCGAAAACGCTGCCCTTGCCGAAGAGGTCGAGATCGTCGGCGTAAACGTGGTCCGCAACCCGGAACTGCTCGCCGGTGTCGCCTTCGCCCCGGTCCTCAATGCGCGCGATTCCGCGGCGATAGAACTCGGCAGCCTTTTCAGCGGCATGCCGGGCGTTGATCACGCGGTCGTGAACCACGGCCAGCGCCAAAAATGCGATGACCGGGATGAGCAGCCAGTAGGGCGAGAAGGCGTGCTGCTTGACGTAGAAGGCGCCGGCGACGAAGAACACGATCACCGCGGCCAGTTTCAAGTTGCCGAGCCAGACGGAGCGGCGGTCCAGGCGCGCGGCGTCCGCGGCGCGGGCTTCGGCCCGACGCGTGTACTCGGAAGCTGGTGTGGGCGCGGTCATGCGAAAAGAGATCCTTCGCTTCGCTCAGGATAACGCCTGCGGTCTCCCGCTCGCCCCTCCGCTACGCTCAGGGCTCACTCAGGCCGCAAAACGGTGTCATTTCCACCGATGATCGGTCAATTCGGCGCGAAACAGGCGATCATCCACCGGGCAGAGCCGCTTCACGTGCAAAGGCTTCAGCAATGGAATGTGCGGTATCTCACATAGGTACTCGGCAATGAACCAGGGGTCCTTTTCCGCGATCATCCAGTTGAGGTGATCAAAACGCGCCAGGTTGACCGGACGCGAGTATCGGCGCAGGGTACGCTGCTTGCGGCGATTGCAGTAAAGGTTAAAGTAAGTGAGGGCAAGTTCGCGCAGGGAGCGATGGACCGGCTCGCGATAGCGGCAGCCCGACCAATTCGACTTCGCTACCGCACCCCAGTGGCCGCGGACCTTGAAGATGGCCAGCACGTGATCGGTGTCGTAGTCGGCCTCCAGGTCCCACAGAAGCGGGGGAAACCCGAGCACCCGGAGCGCCGCCGCCCCGAAAATCGCGCCTTCCAAACAATGCGCGGTCCCGTGGTGCAGCACTTTGCGCGGCGACCACGAGGTGTCTTCCAGGTGGTACGGAAGGGAATCGAGAAATTTCTGGACTCCGTAAGGAGTCCTCAGCGAGCGGACCTTGCGCAGCTCCGCGGGAGAGAATTGAAGATGCGAGTTGTTTGGCATTGAGAGTTTCAGTTTCAGTTTCGGTTTCAGCGGAGTCGCAGGGCGAGCACCGGAGCCGCACTCCGGCAGTAACTCGAAACTGAGCCTTGAAACTGCAATAATGCGGTGCTGGGCGCGAATGCGCAAGCATCGCGTCATCGAAGAGGATCGCGGGCGAGGGCGCCCGCGCCACATTCAAGCATGGATCCAACTCGTCGCTTCTCGAATCGCGTGCAAGATTACGCCCGGTATCGGCCCGGGTACCCGCCGCAGGTGCTGGAAACCATGCGCCGGGAATGTGGGCTGACAGCGGAGTCGGTGATTGCCGACGTCGGCTGCGGTACCGGCATCTTGTCGCGCCTGTTGTGCGACGCCGGGAATCGCGTGTTCGGGGTCGAGCCGAATGCGTCCATGCTGGATGCCGCGCGCAAATCGCTGCGCGACTGCGCCCATTTTGTCGCCGTGCTCGGCCGCGCGGAAGCGACCACGCTGAAATCGGGGTTGGTGGACTTGGTGACCGCGGCGCAATCCTTTCACTGGTTCGAGCCGCGGGAAGCGCACCGCGAGTTCGCCCGCATCCTGAAGCCGGGCGGGTGGGTGGTGCTGCTGTGGAACGAGCGCCGCACGGATGCCACTCCGTTCATGACCGCATACGAGCAGCTCCTGGTGCGCTTCGGCGTTGATTACCACAAGGTGAAGCCGCTGTGGAGCAAGAACTCGCTGCCCGAATTCTTTGGCAAGGCAGGGTTTCAAAAGGCAGTGTTCGACAACCCGCAGACCCTGGACCGCCACTGCCTGACGGGCAGAATTCTCTCGGCGTCGTACATGCCGCACCGGGGACATCCGTCGTTTCCGCCGATGCTGGGCGCGATTGATAATTTGTTTGACGAGTACCAGGGCGGGGGCGTGGTGAGGCTGGAACAGGAAACGAGGATGTTTTACGGACAGCTAGTACCGAGTGCCTAGTACCGAGTACCGAGCGCCGGAAATCACACCGGAACGCCGGGAATGTCGTCGGACTCGGGCGGCTTGTTTTCGAAGACCAGCGGCAGCTCGTGCGGCGAATCCACCAAGACATCGGGCGGCGCCTGCTCCAGGGAATGGGGCGAGAAACCGTAGCTGACCCCGCAACTCCACATGCCGGCATTGCGCGCGGTGAGGACGTCAATGTCGGAATCGCCAACGATCAGCGCCTGGCCGGGCTCCACCCCGTTTTCCCGGGCCAGCGTCAGCGCGCCCAGCGGATCGGGCTTCTTGGTGGGAAAACTATTGCCGCCGTATACCTGGACAAAAAATTCACCGAGCCCGAGCGCCTCGACGATCCCGCGCGACGGGTTCACCGGCTTGTTGGAGAGCACCGCCATACGCCGCTCAAAGCCGTTGCCGTTGCGCATTGCGCGCAACGCTTCCACGATTCCGCCATAGACCACGGTCGTATCCAATTTGTGCGCGCGGTAATAGAGAATGAAAAACTCCAGCGCTTGTTTGAAGAACTCCTCGTCGTCCGGGTCTCCAAGCGCACGGCGGACCAGCATGGGGGCGCCATCACCTATATAGCCGGCAATCACTTGTTCCGGCAGCTCGGGACGGCCGTAGTGGCGGAGCATGCCGTTGACGGAGTTGGCCAAGTCAACGCGCGAATCCACCAGCGTGCCGTCCAGATCAAACAGGATCAGCCGGATAGCGTCTCGGGGAACGGGTTTGTTGATTTTGAGCATCGCACCAAAGTAACCGGCCAAGTGCCGCACGGTACTAGTTGAGTATATCCGCTGTTTTGCGGGTGCATTTACAATGGTCGGGCACATCCACACGGGTTGAGGATACCGAATGGCGACCACCAAAACCGAGCCGAAACCGGCGCGGCGCGAGGCCAGGCCGGAGCGCAGCTATGAAGGGCTGACGGCGGAACAACTCGTCCGGATGTACCGCCTGATGTTTGTTTCGCGGCGGGTGGACGATCGCGAAATCCTGCTGAAGCGGCAGCAGAAGATCTTCTTCCAAATTTCGGGTGCGGGACACGAAGCGCTGGGCGCGGCCGCCGGGCAGGCGCTCAAGGCCGGCTACGACTGGTATTACCCCTACTATCGCGACCGCACGCTGTGCCTGACGCTGGGAATGACGGCGTACGAGCAGTTGCTGCAGGCCGTGGGCGCCGCCGACGATCCGGCTTCCGGCGGGCGGCAGATGCCGTCGCACTGGGGCAGCAAGAAGCTGAACGTGGTTACGCAGTCGTCGCCCACGGGGACACAGCTTCTCCAGGCGGTGGGCTGCGCCCAGGCGGGACGTTACTTCAGCCGGCATGCCAGCTCAGCGCAGAAAGCGCCAGGCGATTACCGCGAATTCAAGGACGTCGTCTTCCACGACGACGAAGTGGTGTACGTCTCCTGCGGTGACGGAACTACCAGCGAAGGCGAATTCTGGGAGGCGATGAATACCGCCTCGACCGGCAAGCTGCCGGTGCTGTTTGTCATCGAGGACAACGAGTACGCGATTTCTGTGCCGGTGGAGGTGCAAACGCCGGGCGGCAACATCTCGCGGCTGGTGGCGAACTTCCCGAATTTCCATTTTGCCGAGGTGGATGGTACGGACGCGATTGCCAGCTATGCGGCGATCACGAAGGCAGTGGCGCACATTCGTGCCGGCCACGGCCCGGCGTTCGTGCACGGGCACGTGGTGAGGCCGTATTCCCATTCGCTGTCGGATGACGAGCGCCTGTATCGTCCGGTGTCGGAGCGCGAGGACGAAGCCAAGCGCGACCCGATCACGCGGCTGCAATTGCTGCTGCTGCGCGAGGGCATCCTCGACGAAGAGGAAATCAACAAGCTGGAGAAGGAAGTCGAGGAGGAAGTGCAGGAAGCCAGCGATCGCGCCGCCGCCGCCGCCTTTCCCAAGCCGAGCAGCGTGACCGACTTCGTCTATTCGCCGGTTCTGGACCCTCGTAGCGAGGCGTTCCACACCCAGCCGCAGTTCCCGCACGCCGAGCCGGGCAAGCCCTCACCGGGTGAAAAGACGATGGCGGACCTGGTCAACGCCACGCTGCGCGACGAGATGCGGCGCGACGAGCGGATTGTCATGTTCGGCGAGGACGTGGCCGATTGCTCGCGCGAGCAGTACCTGCAGGAGAAGCTGATCAAGGGCAAGGGCGGGGTGTTCAAGCTGACCGCCGGGCTGCAACGCGAGTACGGCTCCGACCGCGTCTTCAACTCGCCGCTGGCCGAGGCCAATATCGTGGGGCGGGCCATCGGCATGGCCACGCGCGGCCTGAAGCCGGTGGTGGAGATCCAGTTCTTCGACTATATCTGGCCGGCGATGCACCAACTGCGGAACGAGATGCCGCTGATCCGCTGGCGCTCCAACAATGCCTTCTCTTGCCCGCTGGTGGTGCGGGTGGCGATCGGCGGATACTTGACCGGCGGATCGATTTATCACTCGCAGTGCGGCGAGAGCATCTTCACCCACATTCCGGGCCTGCGCGTAGTGTTTCCGTCGAACGCGCTGGATGCCGCGGGCCTGCTGCGCACCGCCATCCGCAGCGACGACCCGGTGCTGTTCCTGGAACACAAGCGGCTGTACCGCGAAACCTTCGGCCGCGCGCCCTATCCCGGGCCGGAGTTCATGCTGCCGTTCGGCAAAGCGCGCGTGGTGCAGCACGGGGAGGATTTGACGGTCGTGACTTATGGCGCCCTGGTGCCGCGGGCCCTGCAAGCGGCGCAGCGGCTGGAGCGCGAGCACGGAATCAAGGCTGAACTCCTCGACCTGCGGACGATCAATCCCTACGACTGGGAGGCGATTGCCGACTCGGTGCGCAAGACCAGCCGGGTGATGGTGGCGCACGAAGATATGCAGAGTTGGGGTTATGGCGCCGAGATTGCGGCGCGAATTGCCGACGAGCTGTTTGAGTATCTGGACGCGCCCGTGAAGCGCGTGGGAGCGAAGGACACCTTTGTCGCTTACCAACCTATCCTGGAAGACGCGATCCTGCCTCAAGCCGACGATCTCTACCGGGCCATGCTGAAGCTGAGCGAATTCTAGGTTTCAGTTTCAGTTTCGGTTTCAGTGCCACGGTCGGAGATTTCGCTGAAACCGAGCCTCAAACTCCGCGATGATTTTCTTGTCCTAACGCCCGCGGTCCACCGTGGTGCGACCTCTGAAAACGGTATCGAGGGCGATCGGCCCCGCGCCGAAAAAGATGAGCGCGAACGCAATCGCAACCACCGACATGGGGAACTCGAAGCCTCCGGGCCCGCGCAGGCCTGCTTTGAAATGAACTTTGACGATGGCAACCATCAGGTCAATGGTGATGGCGAGGGCGGCAAAGCGCGTCAGCACGCCGAGCAGCACCAGGATTCCGCCTCCGAACTCGGCGGCCGCCGACAGGTAAGAGAGCCACGCCGGAAGGCCGATCCCAGAGACTATCGTCTGGAAGCGCGGCATGCCGCCGAACACCTTTTGCGAGCCATGCGCGATCATGACGGCGGCCAGGACCAGGCGCAGGACCAACAGGGCCAAGGGCTGCAGGCGGTCAAGAAATTTCGTCAACGGTTTATCTCTCTTCGTAATGAACTTGGATGCCGCGGCGCGCCATGGCGCCCAAGAATGCTTCCGCCGGGACGTCCAGCTCCTGGCGTACGGCGCCGCGCTTGGCGATGTCTCCGGCGGCGAGCATCTGCACGATGATGGAAGCCGGCCAGGCGGTGGTGCGCATCATGGAAGTCATTCCGGTGCGCGCATCGGAGCGATCCACCAGGGTGAAGGAGAGCACGCGGGCCGGGCGCTTTTCCGCCAGCAACGCGCGCAATCCGGAGGGACGCTTCTCGTGCGCTTCGACGCGCAGGATGGTGAAGTCGGGATCCTTTCCGGCGAAGCGCTCCTCGAAGAGTTTGGCCATCAGCTCGCGCGGGCTGACCTCCACCTCTCCCAGCTTTTTCTTTTCCTTCGAAAAAAGGCCCAGGTCATAGAGCGCGCGGAGCATCGCCAGGTGACCGCCGTAGCGCAGGGTTTTTTCGAAGCACTCGCCCACCTTGCCGCGAAACGTTTCCGGCAGGGTTGAGGTGCCGCCGGAGGTGTGAAACGCTTCCAAGGGCGGAAAGTCCTGCAGGCGGAAGACTTCGGCTTCGGTAAGCGGTTCGATTTCGAAGATCTTGCCGTGGCGCAGGATTTTGGCGGGCTCGGCGTACTCGTTGATGAGGCCTTCCACGGAAAACGCGAGCTGGTAATTGAACGGTGGCTTGGGATCTTGCGGCAATCCGCCGACATAGATCTTCAGCGCGCCGGCTTCGCCGCCGATTCGCCGCATCAGCTCGCCCGCCAGGACCGAGGCCATGCCGGGCGAGAGGCCGCAGTCGGGAGCGATGGCGACGCCACGCTTGGCGGCCTTCTTGTCGAGCGCCAATTCCTCGCGGACAACGGTGTTGTTGCCGCCGAGATCGGCAAAGTGGCAGCGCGCTTCGACCGCGGCGCGGGCCAGGCCGAGATTAAAGAAGTAGGGAACGGCGGAGAGCGCGGCGTCGTGGCCGCGCATCAGCTTGGCCGCGGCCTTTTCACTGCGCGCGTCCACCTCGACGGCGCGGACCTTGTTGGTGCGCGCCAGCTTGTTGATGCGCGACGCCGCCTCCCGGGCGCGCTTGCGGTCGGTATCCGCCAGGGTGACCGAATCGACTGCCTCGGCGCGCGCCATGTCGTAGGCTGCCGCCGAACCCATCATGCCTGCGCCAATCACGAGTAGCTTCACCGTCCACACCTCCGTGCTGCGCAAACGGTCAGGTTACCGAACCTTCGGCAGGCAAAGCAATGTCTGGACTCATTGGGTCCATCCGCCGATGGCGGCGCGCAGCGGTTCCAGGCGCAGGCCGCGTTCGCGGAGGATCAGGGCGGCGAGCGAGGTGTCCGAGTGCAGCAGGCCGAGGAGCAGGTGTTCGGCGCCGATCTGCCGCGAGCTGAGGCCGCGGGCCTCGCGGGCGGCCGCGACCAGCGCGAGGCGCGCGTCGTCGCCGAAGGGCAGGTCATCGCGGTAATCCACGATGGCGCCGCCGCCGACGCGGTCCTTAATCTCATCGCGGATAGCCTGGTGGGAGTCGGGCGGCAGGTTACGGATGATGGCCGGCACAGGCACGTGCAGCAGGCCGAGCAGCAGGTGGACAGGTTCGATGGTCGGCGACTGCAAACGCTCGGCTTCCACGCGCGCAAAAGCGATGGCGCGTTGCGCTTCGCTGTTGAAGCGCGGTTGGCGGCGGCGGGTGGAGCGCCAGATCCAGAAATAGGCGCACCAAAGAAGGACTACCGCCAGGATTGCCGATACCAGCTTGAACCAGCCGAGCATGCGCTTCTAGTTTATCGGTAGGACGGTGGTTCGGTCGATGCGATCAGCCGATGCCGAGTTCGTCGGGGGATTCCAGGGGTGTGCCGCAGATGCGGCAAATCACCGCCGAGCAGTCGCCGCAGGTGAGCGGATCGGAGACCTCCTGGGCGCATTGCGGGCAGTAGAGGAGCGGAGGCTTCCCGTCGGGTGAGGGTTGGGTGGACATCGAAGAAAGAGTTTATCGGTTACTGCCGAAATTGCCGAATTGCCGAACTGCGGAATTTCAATTCCGCAATTCTGCAGTTCCGCAATTCCGCAGTCCCGTCGAGCTCCTGAGTTTATTAGAATGTGCTCATGACCCCCGAGCAACAACTGCGCGACGAGTTCAACCGCTGGGCCGAGACCGGCCGCGGTGCGGAGATGGAGAAGCACCATCTCGACATCACAGAAAAGACCATCCGGTTAATGGACCTGCGTGCCGGCGAGCGCGTGCTCGACCTGAGCTGCGGCACCGGCTGGGCGACACGCCTGCTGGCGCGCCTGGTGGGCGAGGGGCCACAAGGGTTCGGCCAGGTGGTCGGCGTGGACCTTTCCGACGAGATGATCCGGCAGGCACGCGCCGCCTCCCGGGACTTCGACAACGTCATGTTCGTCTGGGGCTCGGCGCAGCAGATTCCGTGGGAGGAGAACTTCTTCGACAAGGCGCTTTCCGTCGAGGCGTTCTATTACTACCCCGACCAGGAGCGCACGCTGGCAGAGCTGTTCCGCGTGCTGGCGCCCCACGGACGCTTTTTCCTGCTGATCAACCTCTACCGGGACAATCCCTATTCGCTGCGCTGGGTGGACGAGCTGAAAGTGCCGGTGCACGTGCGTTCCGAGGCGGAGTACGTGCAGCTTTTGAAGGCGCATGCCTTCGAGGACGTGCAGGCGATGCGCATTCCCGACGATACTCCCACGCCCGAGGAGTACAGCGGCAAGTGGTTCCGCAACGCGGAGGAGCTGCGCGACTTCAAGCGCATCGGGGCACTGCTGCTGATCGGGCGCAAGCCGGACGTTCGTTCCATGGCGCCGGCGTACCAGATTTACTGAATGTACTGATTTCCGCGAATGTAGGACACTGACGCCACGGCCTCCGAAACCCCAAAACGCAAGCCGGTTCACCTGACCGAATCGTTCCGTCCGCTTCCCGTACTCTTTCTGGAGCTGTGGGAGCATCGGGGATGGCGGCTGAAGGTGTACGGAATCTCGCGACACCACCAGCGGCCCCCAGCCGCACTGATCGCGGCCGCCAAGCACATCGCGGCGCAGCGGTTGCCGTCGGCCTGCGATCACGATGACGCTCACGGCGTGGGCTTTCTCGCTGTCCATGAAGCCCGCGACGCGAATTTCGTCTTCGTCAACTGGTGGAACCGGGAAAGCGAGCTGCAGCGGCATGTGTATCGCTCCGCACGGGAAAGTCCCGACGCGCTTCACGACGTGACGGCGACGGGAAGCTCCGGCACGGTTTGGGACTTGCAGATCCTGTGGTTCGAGCGCAACGCGTGGGTGGAAAAAGTGCTCGCGAACCCGCGCGGCCCGGACATCGAGATGTATCTGAAGAAGCGTCTGAGCGATCAGGCGTAGCCGGCGGATTGTTTTGCCGCATCTGTCCCGCCGGATTAGCATGGGTGGCGCAGGGGTGGCGCACCATGACTGGCACAGATCTGATTGCCGCCATCAAAGGCAACGACATGGCTCGCGCCAAGGAATTGCTGCGGGCGAATCCCGCGCTGGCGAAGGAACGCGACGAGAACGGCGTTTCGGCAACCATGAACGCGCGCTATCGCGGGCAAACGGAGTTGGTGGAACTGCTGCTGGCTTGTGGCGTCGCGCTCGATGTGTTCGAGGCGGCAACGCTGGGCAACACCGCGCGGGTCACGGAGCTTCTTGACGGAGATCCGAAGCAGGTGAATGCCTGCTCGCCCGACGGCTTTACGCCCCTGCACCTGGCCTGCTTCTTCGGGCAGGAAGCGGTGGCGCGACTGCTGTTGGAGCGCGGGGCGGACCCCGGCGCCGCCGCCCGGAATCCGATGCGCGTGCAACCGCTGCACAGCGCCGCCGCGGGACGCCGGTTGGGGATCGTCCGCGTGTTGCTGGAACGAGGCGCGCCGGTCAATGGGCGCCAGCACCTGGGTTGGACCGCGCTGCATGAGGCGGCGAACCAGGGCAATCGCGAGATGGCGGAAGCATTGCTGCGCCACGGGGCCGATCCGGCCGCCGGCAATGATGACGGAAAAACCCCGGCCGATGTGGCTCGCGAGCGCGGGCACACTGAATTGGCGCGATTATTGCAACAGGGGTCGCGTGCCGCCGGCTAGTCTTCCGCGTTGACCGCGGGATCGAACGGGGACTCTGCCTCTAGGACGTCCGCGTGGCTGTGGTAGCCCGACTGGATATCTTCCAGCGTCGTTCGTTTGCGACACTCGAAGCAGATGATGATCGCTTCCATGGCCCTCACCCCCATTGTCCGCGACTCTATGCGCATTGGCATGGCGAGGAAAGATGGCGCGGGTAACCAGCTTGAGTCACCGGGGTAATTGAAAACAGTGGTCAGTGGTCAGTGCCCAGTGGCTGGGAACTGCCGGGTAGCGCCTGAAGCCAAAAGCCTGAAGCCTAAAGCCTAAGACCTAAAGCCTAAGGTCCTATTTCCCGCTCGCTGGCGCTGGAGTGCGCGGCGGCAACGGCACTGCACTTTCTTCCCACGCCGTGTACCACAGGTCGAGCAGCATCTGTGAGCCGGCGGCAAGGCGCTGGCGCAGGAACTCGCGTGACTCCGGTGTGCCCGTGTCCTTGAACTCGCCGGCCTTCTCCATTTGGTAGATCTTTTCGACCAGCTTGTTGGAGTCGCGGAGATACTGCAGGTAGTCGCGCCACGGATCCTGCAGCCGGACGGGATCGTGGACCAGGCTGGCGACATCAATCTTATCCAGGACGCGCAAAACAAAGCGGCCTTCGAATTCGGCGTGCACGCCTTTTTGCGTGGTGTAGCCGTTGGGATTGGGACCGACCCAGCCGTCGTAGCTGATGGTGGTGTGCATGGGATTGGAACCGTCGCCGACGTAATGACCGAGCCAGCCGGCGTAGAACACGGCATTTTGTTCCACCGCTTCCGTCGGCAGGTTTTGCTGCTTCATGCGCCGATATTCGCGGAACGCGACCTTCAGGCGGTCATAAATTTCCATGGTGATATAGGGCTGCGTGCCGACTTTCTCGGGCAAGAAGTCGTCGCCATGTTCCTTGGCGGCCACGCGCTTGGCGTACAGCAGGCGGTAGTAATCGTAACGGCCACGGGGGAGTTCGGGGATGTCGGCAACAAGCTCCATGTTGAGGTAGTGGTCGGGCTCCTGCGAATCTTTCAGGGTGTACTCGGAGCGCTCGCGCCACCGGTCGGGCTCCGGACCCAGGTAGGCGATGCGCTCGGCAGCGGCGCGCATGAACTGCGGCATGCTGTTCGGGATTTTCAGCGCCGCTGTGCGGTTGATGAGGATGTGTCCGGTGTCCCACCAGGCAAAAGCGGGCTGGATTACCAGAGCGACCAGAACGACAGCGGCGGTGATGCGAAGCAGGGCCGAGCGCATGAATTCTCCGTGTGACGCGCGCCCCAGCACGTGCTCCAAAGCAGCTCGGGACTCGGGACTCGCGACTCGTTACTTCTCTGGAACCGGACACTGTAGCAGAGGCGCGCGCGGGCGGCGCGATAGAATCTGGTTGCAGCCATGGATAACCACCGCAAACCTGCGCGCCGGGTGGGACTCGGCGCGGGCGCACGGCTTTTCCTGGCGCCGCGCGGCGAACTCGGCGGGCGCTCGCGCCTGAGCGCCGGCGCCTGGATACTGGCGGTGCTCTCCGGCGTCTTGCAGAGCTTGATCTACCCGCTCCCCGGTCTGACGTTTCTGTGCTGGGTGGCGCTGGCGCCGTTGTTGGTCGCAATCCTGCGCGGGCGCGTGCCGGTGGGCGGAGGCGACGCGCAACCGGTCAGCGCCGGGCAGGGGTTTCTGCTCGCCTACGTCGGCGGAGTCATGTGGTCATTCGGGACCACGTATTGGATTTACCACGTCATGCACATCTACGGCGGGCTGAATGGCCCGACGTCTTTGGGCTTGCTGGTGTTGTTCTGTTTTGCGCTGGGCGTGATCTGGGGCGGGTTCGGTTTGCTGCTGGCGATTCTTGCCAACGGTCTGCTGCGCGAAAAAGCCCTGTTCCTGGCGCCGTTCCTCTGGGTGCCGCTGGAGATCGTGCGCGGCTTTCCTTTCGATTTCCCCTGGAACCCGCTCGGCACGGTGCTGGTGAACAACATTCCCCTGACGCGGATCGCGACCGCGACCGGGGTTTACGGCCTGACGTTCGAGATTGTGCTGGTGAACACCGCATTCGCGGCGGCGTTCCTGGTGGACTCGAAACGGCGGAAGATGGTGCTGCTGGCTGCCATCGTTGTCGCCGGGCTGCTGCAAGCGGGCGAACTGGTCGAACCGCCGAGGCTGGCCGCAGACCGCACCGCGCGCCTGGTGCAGGCGAATATCCCCATCCTGAATGCCGACCAGTGGACGCCCGAGTACTTTCAATCCACCTTGCGTGAGCTGAGCGATTTGAGCGTCGCGCGTGGGGGCGAGCTGGGCCCCACCGAACCGGCTCCGGACCTGGTGGTGTGGCCGGAGTCGCCGGCGCCGTTCTTCACAACAAGTCCGGAATTCCGCGCCGCAGTCAGCGACGTCGCGCGGCGCGCGCATGCGACCATGGTGGTGGGCAGCCTGGGCGTGTCCAACCCCGGGCAGCCGGCGTCGCAACTCTACAATTCGGCGGCGGTCGTCGCGCCCAATGGCGACTGGATCGCGCGCTACGACAAGATCCACCTCGTCCCGTTTGGCGAGTACGTTCCGTATAAACGGCTGCTGACTTTTGCCGGCAAGCTCACGCGCGAGGTCGGCGATTTCCTTCCCGGTGAATCGCGCCGGCCGCTGGCGCTGGGGAACTACCAGATGGGGGTGTTCATCTGCTACGAGGCGGTGTACCCGGCGGAGATTCGCGAGTTCGCCAACAACGGGGCGCAGGTTTTCGTCAACATCTCCGACGACGCCTGGTTCGGCCAGACCGCCGCGCCGGTACAGCACCTGAACCAGGCGCGCATGCGCGCCATCGAGAACCATCGCTGGCTGGTGCGCGCCACCGACACCGGCCTCACGGTGGTGATTGATCCGTTTGGACGCGTGGTGGCGCAGGCCCCGCGCAACGTGCGCACCTCGCTGGACGTGCCCTACAGCGTGGTGAGCGGCACCACGTTTTACACCCGTCATGGGAACTGGTTCGTGTGGCTGTGTGCGATAATTTCTTTGGTAGTGCTCGTTTTGCGAGTTGCCGTCCGCCGGGCGACCCTGCAGTCTTGATGGTCCGATTCATCACCGAGCCACCGAGATCACCGAGACTCACCGAGAATTGCGAAAAAATAACTCTCGGTGGCCTCGGTGTCTCGGTGGTGAACAAGTCGTTGCGGCTGCCCTGAAGTTGTGACAAGGTTGTCGTATGCTGGAAGAACTGGAACAGGAATATCTCCCGTTGCGCGACAAGGTGCGCGAGCTGCGGGAGTATCTTTGACGTACCCCGGCTGCGCGAGCAGATGCAGCGGGTGGAAAAAGAAGCCTCCGACCCGAACCTCTGGTCGAATCCCGCAAAATCGCAGACCGTAATGCGCGAGCGCAAGCGCCTGGAGGACATGCTGTCCACCGAGGCCGAGCTGGCGCGGCGCATCAGCGACCTCGACGCCTATTTCGAGCTGGGGCGCGAGGGCGAAAACGTGTCGGCCGACCTGCGGCGCGAGATCGCCTCCTTGCGCGAGCGCGTCGAGAAGCTCGAGACGGAGACGCTGCTCTCCGGCGAGAACGACGCGCGCAACGCCATCGTCACCATTCATCCGGGCGCAGGCGGAACCGAATCGCAGGATTGGGCGGAGATGCTGCTGCGCATGTACATGCGCTGGGCGGAGCGCCAAGGCTTCCAGACCGTGCTCAACGATTATCAGCCCGGTGAAGAGGCGGGAATCAAGTCGGCGACGTTTACCGTGAACGGCGATTACGCCTACGGGCTGCTGACCAGCGAAATCGGCGTGCACCGGCTGGTGCGCATGTCGCCCTTCGACCAGGCCAAGCGGCGCCACACCTCGTTCGCCAGCGTGTTCGTCTCGCCGGAAATCGACGAGTCCATCCAGGTGGACATCAAGCCGGAAGACCTGCGGGTGGACACTTATCGTTCCGGCGGCAAGGGCGGGCAGCACGTCAACACCACGGATTCAGCGGTGCGCATCACGCACCTCCCGACCGGGATTGTGGTGAGCTGCCAGAACGAGCGCTCGCAGCACAAGAACCGCGACCGTGCCATGAGCATGCTGCGCTCGCGGCTGTACGAATTTGAGCTGGAGAAAAAGCGCGCCGCGTCGAAGAAGATAGAGGACTCGAAGCTCGACATCGATTTCGGCTCGCAAATTCGCTCCTACGTGCTGGCGCCCTATCGCATGGTGAAGGACCTGCGCACGCGCATGGAGATGGGCGACGTGGACCGCGTTATCGATGGCGATTTGCAGCCCTTCATCCGGGCGTACCTGATGATGCGGCGGCAGGAGCAGCAGGCGGCGAAATAATCATGCCCGATTCGCACAAGCACAAGAAGCGCGTTCTCTCGCGCCCGCTGAGCGACAAGTTCAACGACGCGCTGGTGTACGCCGCCCGGCTGCACCGCGAGCAGCCGCGCAAGGGCAAGGACATTCCCTATGTCGGGCACCTGCTTGGGGTGGCGTCGCTGGTGCTGGAATCGGGCGGCGACGAGGAGATGGCGATTGCGGCGCTTCTGCATGATGCGGTCGAAGACCAGGGCGGGCAGCCCAGGTTGGAGGAGATCCGCAAGCTGTTCGGCGCGAAGGTGGCGCGCATCGTGGACGGCTGTACCGATTCCTACGAAGTCGATCCCGACAAAAAGGCGTCCTGGTGCGAGCGCAAGCAGAAGTACATCGCGCACGTGGAGCGCGCGGCCGATCCGGAGGTGCGCCTGGTTTCCATCGCCGACAAGGTACACAATGCGCGTGCCGTTCTCGCCGACCACTACGAGATTGGCGACGAAGTATTCAACCGCTTCAGCAAAGGCAAACAGGGCACGCTGTGGTATTACCGCGCGCTGGCGGATGCGTTCCGCGCCGCCGAAGCCCGTGACCGCCATCCTGACGATGACGCTGCGCAAGGCCGCAGGCGGATGATGGATAAGCTGGAGCGGGTCGTGGATGAACTGGAGCGCCGCTCCGGCGGAAGGGGAGTGAATCCATGCCGCGGATGATCGACCTGATGCGCCAATCGGCGGTGCCCGCGAACGTGATGCGCTCGGCGTCCAAGGGCGCGCTCGCGCTGCCTGCCGCCGAGATGATCGAGATCCTGGTGTACCTGGCCTCGACGCCGCTGTTCGGGGAAGACGCGCGGCTGACTCTCGCCAGTTGGGACGAGGCAGCGTGCCGCGCGGTGTGCTCCGATCCCGCCAGTCCAAACGATGTCCTCGAATACTTCCTGCACAACCGCCGCCCGCGCCTGATGCCGGCGCTGCTCGACAATCCCGCCATTCCGGAATCCGCGCTGCTGGAGATCGCGCAGGAACAATCGGCGGAATCGGTGCAGTTGCTGCTGGCCACCGCGCGCGCCAAGGCGTCGGCGAACGTGCTGCAGGCGCTCGCTTCGAACCCGGTGCTGATGCCGTCACAGGTGCAGCAGGTACGCGAGGCGCTGGAGAGGACCGCAACCACGGAGCAAGCGGCCGAGCTCACCGAGGATGCCGAGTACGAGGAGGCAGTCGCGCAATACGTGGCCGAGCATGCGGCGGAAATCGCGGCCGAGGAAGGGAAGGGCTTTCAGCTTGTGGGTGACGCGGAAGCGGAGCCGCAGGCCGTGGAACCAGTGCCGGGTGCAACTGTGCCCTCGGCCGCGGTCCCGGCGGCCGCCGCCTTGGCGGTGAAGAAAGCGGCGAAAAGAGAAGACGATGAGCGCATCTCGCCGTTGCAGAAAATTTCGCGCCTCACCGTCGGCGAGCGCGTGCAGTTGGCCATCAAGGGCAAAAAGGAGGAGCGCTTCATCCTGATTCGCGACGGTTCCAAGGTGGTGTCGTCGGCGGTGCTGGAGTCGCCCAAGATCAACGACCAGGAAGTGGAGATGTTCGCCTCGATGAAAAACGTGCAGGAAAGCGTGCTGCGCGGCATCGCCGGCAAGCGTAAGTTCATGAAGACCTACGCCATCGTGCGGGCCCTGGCCAACAACCCGCGCTGCCCGCTGGATGTGCAACTCACCATCATCAAGAATTTGCTGAATATGGATCTCCGCACGCTCACCATGAACAAGAATATCTCCGAGACCGTGCGCAAGGTCGCGCTCAAGATGTTCCACGAGCGGACGGAGAAGAAGAGCAGCTTCGGGTAGCTCTTAGCTACAATTGCTGAGCCAGCCAGGAGAACCGCCGTGCCGATCAGCAAGGCCGATCCGATCGGAGAACTGCTCAAGAACGCGCGTACCATCGCCGTGGTCGGGCTTTCCGATAGTCCCTTGCGCCCCAGTCACGGAGTCGCCGCGTACATGCAGTCGCAGGGATACCGCATCCTTCCCGTCAATCCGACCATCACCGACGCGCTCGGCGAGCCGTCGTATGGCTCGCTGCTCGAGGTGAAAGAGAAGATTGACGTCGTCAACATTTTTCGGCGGCCGGAATTTGTGCCCGGAGTCGTGGACCAGGCCATCCAGTTGAAAGTTCCCGCCATCTGGATGCAGGAGGGCGTCATTCACGAGCAGGCGGCCGAAAAGGCCCGCCGCGCCGGCATCTTCGTCGTCATGGACCACTGCATCCTGAAGGAACACCGCGCGCGTTTCGGATGAATCTATCGGGTGATCGGGCGATCCGGTGATCGGGTGATCTGAGCCGCAAGGGTCCATCTTCTATTCTGTTTCTTTCGCATTTGCGTCCTTCGTGTCCTTTGTAGTTCGCTTTTGGGCGCGCTTGCGCTTGATCTCCTCCAGCCGTTCGCGGATGCGCTTCTCCACTCCCTCCACCGTCGGATAGTAGTAGGTGCGGTTGCGGAGATTGTCCGGCAAGCACTGCATGTCCGCGACTTTCTGGTCGAGATCGTGGGCGTACTGGTAGCCGGCGCCGTAGCCGAGGTTCTTCATCAGCGCGGTCGGCGCGTTGCGCAGGTGCAGCGGCACCGGTTCGGCGGCGGTGGTCTCGACGTCGGCTCGCACCGCGCCATACGCCGTGTACAGCGCATTCGATTTGGGCGCGACGGAGAGATAGACCACCGCCTCGGCGAGCGCGAGATTCCCCTCCGGCATACCGATGAAGTCCACCGCATCGCGCGCCGCCATGCACAGCGAAAGCGCATTGGGGTCGGCCAGGCCGATATCCTCCACCGCCATGCGCACCACGCGGCGGGCAACGTAGAGCGGGTCTTCGCCGGCTTCGAGCATGCGGCCCAGCCAGTAGAGCGCGGCATCGGGATCGCTGTTGCGCACCGACTTGTGCAGCGCCGAGATGAGGTTGTAGTGCTCTTCGCCCGTCTTGTCGTAGAGCAGCACGCGCCGCTGCAGCGCGTCCCGCACCATCGGGTCGGTGATCTCGGCGTTCTCGCCCGCGATGCCGGCGGCAACCTCCAGCACGTTGTATGCCGAGCGGGCGTCGCCGCTGGAATAGGCCGCAATGCGCTGCAGCACGGCATCTCCGGCACGCACCTTCATTTCGCCCAGCCCGCGTTCGCGATCTTCCAGGGCACGGCGCAGCAGAACCACGATTTCCTGCTCGGTAAGCGGATGCAGCACGTACACGCGTGTGCGCGAGAGCAGCGCGCCGATAATTTCGAAGGAAGGATTTTCCGTGGTGGCGCCGATCAGCCGGATGTTGCCCTTCTCAACGTGCGGCAAAAACGCGTCCTGCTGCGCCTTATTGAAGCGGTGGATTTCGTCGATGAAAACGATGGTGCGGGTGCCGAACTGGCGGGCTTTTTCCGCGTCGGCCATCACCTGCTTGATTTCCTTGATGCCGGAAAGCACGGCGGAAAACTCGATGAAGTCCGCCTTGGTGACGCGGGCGATGATCTTGGCCAGCGTGGTCTTGCCCACTCCCGGCGGACCCCAGAAGATGATCGAGCCGGGATCGTCGCGCTCGATTTGCAGCCGCAGCGGCTTGCCGGGCCCGAGCAGGTGCTGCTGGCCGACGAATTCCTCGAGCGACCGCGGGCGCATGCGATCGGCCAGCGGCGTGGACCGGTCCGGCGGCTCATCCGGGCGACGAATTGGATTGAACAGGCTCACGATTACTGTTTCACCACCGAGTCACCGAGGCCACCGAGGCGCACCGAGAAATCAAAGAACGCGACGGCGAATGCCGTTCTTCAGTATCGGAACATTGAAGTTGATCAGAAGCCCTACTCGTTTTCCGGTGTGGCGCATATACGTCAAGAGCTGCGCTTCGTGCAATGGCAGGATCTGTTCGACTGCCTTGAGTTCAACGATTACGAAGTCATTCACGACCAGATCGATGCGATAGGCCGAAGCAAGGCGAATACCTTTGTAAACAATGGACAGGTGAACCTGGCGTTGAAAAGCGACATCACGAAGATGTAACTCGTGGCAGAGGCAGCTTTCGTAAGTTTCTTCGAGCAGTCCCGGCCCAAGCACCCGGTGCACTTCGATGGCTGCTCCAATAACTGGGTCGGTCTGATCGCGAAAAAATCGCTCGCCCGACCTTGCCGATCTCACTGCCATGGCTCCTGTGCTCATATGTCCCCAACCCTCCGAAATTATTCTTCTCGGTGTTTCTCGGTGGCCTCGGTGTCTCGGTGGTGAACTGGCGCCCTCCTCTGTCGCGAAGCTTCGTACAGCACGATGGACGCCGCCATGCCGGCATTCAGAGATTCGACGCCCGGCGCGTGCGGAATCGATACCTGCCCGTCCACCTGCCGCATGATCTCCTTCGGCAAACCGGCGCCCTCGTTGCCGATCAGCACCACCACGCCACCGGTAAGATCCGCTTCCTCCAGCGCCGTGCCCTTGTGCGACGAGGTGGCCAGCAACTTCAGGCCGCGATCGCGGAGCGCGGCCAGCACCGCCGGAAATTCCACTCCCACCACTGGCAAGCGAAACAGCGAACCCGCCGACGCGCGCACGACCTTGGGATTGTAGGGAGACACCGTCCCCGCTCCCACCAGCAAGCCGGCGGCGCCAAATGCTTCGGCGGAACGGATGATCGTGCCCAGGTTTCCGGGGTCCTGCACGCCGGCAGCGGCCACGATCAGCGGCCCGGGCGCGGCCAGCAGCTCATCGAGCTTGTGGACCTTCAGGCGCACCAGCGCCGCCACGCCCTGCGGCGTTTCCGTGGCAACCACGCTCTGGAACACGTCGTCGGGGAGGAGCAGGATTTCGACATTGGCCGAGAATTGCGGCAACAGGCGGCCGGCGCGGGGCTGCGCGGATTCGGCGAAGAACACGGCGCGAAAGCGCAGCCCGCTGCGGATTGCCTCCTCGATGGTGCGGACGCTCTCGATGGCGATGGATCCGTCCGCGGCCGGTTCGCCATCGTGAAAAGCGCGCCGGAGTTCCTTGACCAGCGAATTCTGGCGGCTGGATACGCGGCGCAGGCGATCGTATTCGGCCATCGGCACGATGATACGCCGCCCCGCTGTTCCAGTATCACCCAGGCCCAATTTGGGCCTGCGGGGGCGCGGTTCGGCGTGCCACCTCGCTCCGGGCCGCTTCCCTTGCGGCTCGCGCCGATGGTAAGTTAGTATTCGCGGTTCGCCAGGATGAGTTCTACACGAATGAGCGTGCGCGCCGAAATCCTCAAGATCAACAGCGACACGCCCGAATCTTCGCTGGTGGCCTATGCGGCGGAGCAGATCAAGTCCGGCCAGGTGCTGGGCATGCCGACCGACACCTTCTATGGCCTGGCGGCCGATCCGTTCAACCTGCGCGCGGTGGAGCGCGTGTACGAAATCAAATCGCGCTCGCGCCACAAGCCGTTGTCGCTGCTGATTGAGAGCGAGGAGCAGGCGGAGATGCTGGCGCGCGATCCGCTGCCGGACGAATTTTATGAGCTGGCGCGGAAATTCTGGCCGGGACCGCTGACCATCATCGTTCCGGCGGCGTCGCGCCTGCCGTTGAAAGTGACCGCCAACACCGGCAACGTGGCGTTGCGTATTCCCTCGGCCAACATTCCACTTTCCGTGATCCGCGCTGCCGGGGTGCCGATCACCGCCACCTCGGCCAACCTTAGCGGGGCGAGCGAGTGCACCACGGCTTCTGCCGTGCGCGACCAACTGCAGGAAAGGATTGCGATCATCGTGGATGGCGGGCCGTCGCCGCGCGACGTCTCCTCGACCATCGTGGACCTCAGCGAGGGCGGCTGGCGTGTCCTGCGCGAAGGCGCAGTCCCCCGGCAGGCGATCGCCGACACCCTCGGCGGAGAATGAAGCCGCCGGAACTTGGGCCTGCCGTGAATCCATCCGCCGCATCCGCTCTGCAACGATCCGCTCGCCGTACAAGCGCCATCGTGCGCCAACTCGCGGCGGGGTGCGTCGCGATTGTGCTGGCGGCGTTCGCAGTCTCGGCTTTCTTCATTGTGCGGCAGGGAAATCGTGATGAAGCGCAGCGTGCGGACGCCATTGTCGTCTTTGGCGCGGCGGAATACGCCGGCCGGCCATCGCCCGTGTATCGCGCGCGCCTCGATCATGCCTACGAGCTTTTCCAGCGCGGTTTGGCGCCCATGGTGATCACCACCGGCGGCGCCGGCGCCGATCCCAAGTTCTCCGAGGGCGGAGTCGGCCGCGACTACCTGTCACGCCGCGGCATTCCCGACCGCTCCCTCATCGCCGAGACCCAAGGCGAGGACACCGCCGAATCGGCGGAGCGCGTCAGCGCCATCCTTCGCGCCAACGGTATGCGCAACGTGGTCGCGGTCAGCGACGCCTACCACATCTTTCGCATCAAGCGGCTGATGGGCCGCTATGGCATTGTCGCTTACGGCTCGCCGCGCCCAGGTTCGGTGCCGCACACGGCCGGCGCGAAAATCTCGGCCGTGCTTCGCGAATCGGCCAGCTACGTCTTCTGGCGGCTGTACCCTTCGTGGTTTCCGCAGTGAAGCAGTTGTGAGTTCTGAGTTGTGAGTTCTGAGCGTGGGGTATGGAGGAGCCTGCTATTTCCCGGGGCGATAAACCAGCACCACCGAGCGCCCGTTGGCCGGCGTCTCGGTGCCCAGGCCGTAGGCGTAGCGCGCTTCCACCAGAAAACGAATTGCGTCCTCGCTGAATCCGGGAAAGCGTCCGGCGTTGCCGTCAACGTGTCCGCGCCTCTCGGGCTGCGAGCGCCACCGGACCGGCACGTCACTGCGCGCCATCACCACGGCGTATGGAGGCACGTGGCCGTGCAGTTCTTCCCAGCGCGCGATGTCTTCCATGCTGAGCAGGTAGTTGGCGTCGGCACGCATCCGCGGAGTGACATCCAGCTCGACCAGCGGCGCCACGATGCGCGGCGCATGTCCGACATTGGCGTTCCACTGCCGGTTGGCCGGCGAGTTCGGTGGGGCAGCGTAGGTGAGTTCAACCACCGCGGTGCCCACGTCTTCGTTGCCGGCCGGAGGCTTAGGATGGGCGATCAACAGCACCGCCAGCGCCATCGTCCAGCCGATCATGAAGGTCCGCCACCGCATAGTGAGCACTGCCTCCCACTTAGACGCGGATGTTAGCCCAGATGTTGCGCCAAAAAAACAGGACTTTGGAGATAGCACTTTGGAGTTAATGGGATGAGCGGTCGAGCACTCCCTCGCACCGGCCCGCATTGTGCACCCAGGCGAATACGGTTTTGTTCATGATCCGAGCTTCCCCAGCAATAGCGCGATCATCCCAGCCGCAATGGTACTGGTGAGATTCACGCCGTTATTGCCGATGAGGCCACGTTCCTCGAGGGTGGCGCCGAGCACGCTGTCGATGACCGTCGCCACTACTCCCGCCCCGATGACGATGGGCAAGGCCGACCACGGCACCACGCGGGTTGCTGTCGCTACGGCGCCGATCATCGCCGCCGCCGCTACTCCGGCGACCGTTCCCGGGATGCTGACGCCGCCATTGGTGCCGGCCGGCACGGCGCGCATCGTGGTAATCAGGTACGCGCGCTCGGTGAGCGCTTCGCCACATTCGCTGGCAACCGTATCGGCAGCCGCTTCGGCGAGGGCAGCCATCGCTGCCGCCAGCAGCGCGGGATACCCCGTGACATGCGCAGCGACTGAAAACCCGGCGGCAGCTCCCAGGTTGGCGAGCACCTGCGCGGCGGAACGCCCCCGCGCGTTCTCCGCGATGCCCAGCACTTGCTTGCGCCGGTAGCCAAGCCGCGTCGTCAACCATGCAACGGAGAATACGCTTACCAGCGCCGCGAACCCGCCCGGTCCAGCGGTCACGAATAACGCCAGTGCGATGGCAAATCCCGCCAGCGCTCCTCCCGCCGTCGCTCCGCGCAACAGCCATGCGGCCGAGGCAAACGCCGCGGTGACGGCTACGGCGACCAAAACGTGCTGGGTTAGCAGGGCGTGCAAAATGACTGGCGGCGCCAGGTTCGCTGCCCAGCATCGTACCAAAGGCAGGAACAGGCTTGAGGCTTCAGGCGTCAGGCTTCAGGCGTCGGATCCCGGGGACCGTCGAGTTCCGCCGCAGACCCAAAAACATTGCCGCCTGAAGCCTGACGCCTGGAGCCTGAAGCCTGCGATGTTGAGCTTTGCGCCAGGAACTAGCGCCCAGGCTGCCCGCCGATTACAATAGAAATTTCCTCATGGGCAAATACGTCGAACACTCCCTGCCGCCGGTGCAAACATCCGTAACCTTCCGGAAACGGCGTCGCAGTGTGCCCGCCGGCATTGCGGCTGCGTTGGCGTGGGTGTTGCTGAGCGGCTGCGGCGATGTCTACCGTCCGGTGGCCAATCCCGTTCTCAAGCCCGGCGGCGACCCGCAAGCCGCCCGCGTCGCCGTGGTCCTTAGCAACAACAATGGTTCTCCGGGCATGTCCACTTCCGTAGATATCTCCGGAGACACCAACATCGGCAACTTCGTAGTCGGACGCAGCCCGGTGCACGCTGCCTTCGCAGCCCTCACGGCCCAGGCGCTGGTCGCCAACAAGAATGACGATTCCCTGTCAGTCTTCACGCCTTTGGCGCAGGGGTCCACGGTGACGTTCATCACGTTGCCGGCGGGATCGGCGCCGGTTTACCTGGCCAGCACCCAGGTCGGTTTCATGTATGTGGCCAACTCGGGGACCAACTCGGTGGGCGTGATTACGACTTTCAACAATGCCTTGGAGACCTCGATCCCGGTGGGACGCACGCCGGTGGCGTTGGTGCAGACGCCCGACACCACCCTGCTGTACAGCGTCAATAAGGGCGACGGCACCGTGAGCGCGATTTCTCCACCCGACAATTCCGTGGTCGCCACCATTCCCGTCGGCAGTTCTCCCGTCGCCGCCGCCATCAACTCGGATGGCAAGACCTTGTATGTGGCGAATCAGGGTAGCGGGACAGTTTCGGCGATCAACGTCGCCAGCAACACCGTGGTCGCGACCGTGGCCGCGGGCGCTTCTCCCACGTTCCTGCTGTTCGAACCCGGCCGGCGGCGCCTGTACGTCGCCAATACCGGGTCCAACACCATTTCGGTTTTCGACGCCGATATCGGCCTCACCCTGATCAAGACGGTCGCCGTCGACGCCGGTCCTGCTTCCATTGCCGCCTTGCCCGATGGCACGCGCCTCTATGTGGCCAATGCCGGGTGCAGCGATGCCGTCAACCTGACGGGGTGCTCGGGGACGACCGTGACCGTTCTCGATGCCGTCAGCCTGGCGGTCCGCAAGACAATCACCGTGGGCAGCACACCGGTTTCGTTGGCCGCCGATGCCGCCTCGACCAAGGTGGTGGTCGCCAACCGCGATTCCAACAGCATTTCCTGCATCCGCACTTCCGACGACACCGTCATCAACACCATTGCTTCCGGCTCGCCCCAGCCCACCTTCGTGGTCATCAGCCAGTAGGACCATTTGTGATTTAGCGATTCAGTGATTGGTGGAGCTCATCGCGTAGTTCGTCGACTTTCCAGTAATCACAAATCACTAAATCGCTAAATCACTGCAACCTGCCGAATTCCTGACAAGCTCGTCCCCTAAGTTACTGACGTACCTGGTTTCTCCATAAGCTGCGCTTTGCCCTGCCCCCAGCGTATGTTATACGTGTTTGTTCCACCTTGGCGGCCGCAACCACCCGCACCGGAGGCTGGTTTTGGATTTTCAACTCAACGATGAGCAACTGCAACTCCGCAAGAGCGTGCGCGAGTTTGCCGAGCGCGAAATCCGTCCGCACGTCATGGAGTGGGACGAGGAATCGCGCTTCCCGCTGGAGACGGTCAAGGAACTGGGCCGCCTCGGCCTGATGGGCGCCATCTTTCCGCCGGAATACGGCGGCGCCGGCATGGGTTATATCGAGTACGTGCTCGCCATCGAGGAACTCTCTCGCGTGGACGGGTCCATCGGCATCATTGTGGCCGCCCACACCTCGCTTTGCACCAACCATATTTTTGTTGCCGGCAGCGAGG
This sequence comes from Terriglobia bacterium, assembly GCA_020072845.1. Taxonomy (NCBI): domain Bacteria; kingdom Pseudomonadati; phylum Acidobacteriota; class Terriglobia; species Terriglobia bacterium. The sequence continues at coordinate 18,052 of JAIQGF010000013.1, read as the reverse complement.
AGCAGAAGCGCAAGTACGTCCCCAAGCTCGCCACCGGCGAACACATCGGCGCTTGGGGACTTACCGAACCGGGCAGCGGATCGGATGCCGGCAGCGCCCGCATGACGGCGGTTCGTCGCGGCAATTGCTGGGTGCTGAACGGCACCAAAACGTTTATCACCAACGGCCACTATGCCGATGTCGCGGTCGTTCTCGCCGTCACCGACAAGGCGGCGCATACCCACGGACTGTCCGCGTTCATCGTCGAGAAGGGCACCCAGGGGTTCCGGCCGGGCAAGAAAGAGAACAAGCTTGGCTTGCGCGCCAGCGACACCGCCGAACTTATCTTCGAGGACAGCTGCATTCCTGCCGAAAACCTCCTCGGCAAGGAAGGCGGCGGCTTCATTGACGCCATGCGGATTCTCGACGGCGGGCGCATCTCCATCGCCGCCCTCGGACTCGGCATGGCACAGGGCGCGTTCGAGGCGGCGCTGAAGTACTCCAAGGAGCGTGAACAGTTCGGCAAAGCAATCTGCGAATTCCAGGCCATTCAATGGAAGCTCGCCGACATGGCCACCGAAATTGACGCTGCCCGCCTGCTCACCATGCGCGCCGCCGACATGAAGGACAAGGGCATGAAGTCCACCCAGGAATCCTCCATGGCCAAGCTTTACACCAGCGAGGTTGCGGTGCGCTGCGCCAACGAGGGCGTCCAGATCCATGGCGGCTACGGCTTCATCAAGGATTACCCCGCGGAAAAGTTCTATCGCGACGTTAAGCTGTGTACCATCGGGGAAGGGACGAGCGAAATTCAAAGGCTTGTGATTGCCCGCCAGCTTCTGAAAGACTAGTCGGTCGTCGTTGGTTGTTAGTCGTTCGCGCCAACGACCAACGACAAACGACCAACGACAGTGGCCACCGACAACGACAACTGGGTTTCACGCATTCGCTCCGGCGATCCCCGCGCCCTGGCGCGCGCCATCACCACGGTCGAGAACCGTGCGCCCGAATCCACCGATTTGCTCAAGGCGCTGTTCCCGCACACCGGGCACGCGCGCATCATCGGCCTGACCGGCGCTCCTGGAGCAGGCAAGAGCACCTTGGTTGACCAGCTCGCCAAGGAATACCGCAAACAAAACAAGACCGTCGGCATCATCGCCGTTGACCCTACCAGCCCCTACACCGGCGGCGCGATTTTGGGCGACCGCATCCGCATGGGCTCGCACTACGCCGACCCCGGCATCTACATCCGCAGCATGGCCACGCGCGGCTCGCTCGGCGGCCTGGCCGGCACCTCCTCCGACGTCGCCGCCGTGCTCGATGCCAGCGGGCGCGACCTGGTGTTGATCGAGACCGTCGGCGTCGGACAGGACGAGGTGGACATCGTGCGCCTGGCCGAGATCACCGTCGTCATTCTCGTGCCCGGCATGGGCGACGACGTGCAGACCATCAAGGCCGGCATCATGGAAATTGCGGACGTGTTTGTCATCAACAAGAGCGACCGCGAGGGGGCGGAGCGCGTGGAGCGCGAGATCCGTGCCATGCAGTCGCTCTCCACGCGCTCCGATGGCTGGACGCCGCCGATCGTCAAGACCGTCGCCAGCGACGGCCAGGGCGTCCCGGAACTGGCGAAAGCCATCGCCGCCTACGAAGATTTCCTGCGGACGCACAATCTCGGCCTGCAGAAAAAGGTGCAGAACTGGCAGGAGCGCCTGGTCGAAATGCTGCGCGAGTCGCTGCTGGAGCGCGTTCTGCGCGACGAAATGGGAGATGGAGCGATCTCCCGCTACGCCGCCGAAATCGCCGAACACAAGCGTGACCCGTACTCGCTGGTGGAAGAGATTGTCAGCAAGCTCGGGCGCTAAACGTCTTCAGGCGTCAGTCGTCAGTCTTCAGCACTGACGCGTTCTGGCTTATACCTTGGGCCTCGCGCCTGACGACTGAAGACTGACGACTGGAGACTGCTCGTCATGTTCGAAATTGATCATTTGGGAATCGCGGTCAAGTCGCTTGCCCAGGCGAAAACCTTCTATCAGAACCTCGGCCTGCAGGTGATGCCGGAAGAAACCGTTGCCCAGGAGAAGGTCCGGTTGGCCATGGTGCCCCTCGGCGAGAGCCGCATCGAACTGCTGGAGCCGCTCTCCGACGACTCGCCCATCGCCAAGTTCCTCGCCAAGCGCGGCGAGGGCCTGCACCACGTCTCGCTGCGCGTGGACAACCTGGCGAGCACGGTAGAGAACCTGAAGAAGTCCGGCGTGCGCCTCATCAACGAGCAAATCCAGGTCGGCGCCGGCGGCCACCTCTACGTCTTCGTGCATCCTTCCAGCGCGGGTGGCGTGCTGCTGGAGTTGTGCGAAGAGCAGCCCAAAGGAGTGTGATCATCGGGTGATCGGGCGATCTGGTGATCGGGTGATCTCAAACCATGAGTTCCGATCACCGGATCACCCGATCACCGGATCACCCGATCACCTGATCGATGTTGATTCTTGCCATAGATACGGCTGGCTCGAACGGCAGCATTTCGCTGCTTGGGGATGGGAAGGTGCTCGAACTCGTTCCCCTCGCCGGCCGCACCTATTCCGAGCAACTGATGCCGCAGATTTCGGCGCTGCTGGCGCGCCACAAGCTGGGTAAACGTGCCATTGACGCCTACGCCGCCGCGACCGGTCCCGGTTCGTTTACCGGTCTGCGTGTCGGGCTCTCCACGATTAAGGCGCTGGCGGAAATCACGCACAAGCCCATCGCCGCCGTCTCGCTGCTGGAGGCGCTGGCATGGGCGGGCGCCAGAGATGTGGCCCGGCTCTCCGAGCCCGGAACTGCCGATCAACCCTTCAAAGCCCAGGTCATCGCCGCTCTCGACGCCATGCGCGGCGAAGTCTACGTCGGCGAATACGTGGTCCGCGAGGACGCGGTACCGCAGCTCCTGCGGGAGGTGCTGATGCCGGTGCAGGAATTCGCCGCCGAGGCGCAACTGGCGCCGCAGATGCCGGTCATCACTCCCGACGAATCCGTCGCCTCCCTGCTGCTCGCCCGCGGACAACCGGTGCAGGTTGTGGCCCGTCCGCAAAGCGACGTGATTGCCCGCATCGGGGCGCTCAAGATTGCCGCCGGCCAGGTCATTTTGCCCGAAGCGCTGGACGCCAACTACATCCGCCGCTCCGACGCGGAAATCTTTTCGAAAGGAAGCTCTTAGCTTTTAGCTCTTAGCTCTTAGTCAGATGCAAAGCGCGGAGCCGAACAAGCCAAGAGCTAAGAGCTAAGAGCTTGCACATCCGTCCCGCCACCTCCGCCGACGTTCCCGCCATGCGCCGGATTGAAGCGCAGGCCCCAACCGCCGCGCACTGGAAGGAAAGCGAATACGACCGCATTTTCGCCGGCGATCCGCGCCGCCTCGCGCTCGTGATCCAAGACGACACTGTGCAGGGCTTCCTGATTGCGAATCAAATCGGCCCGGAATGGGAGCTGGAAAACATTGCGGTCGCTCCCGGTGCGCAGCGGCGCGGCTTCGCCTCCGCTCTGCTCGAACACTTCCTCGACGTGGTGAAGCAGCAGGGCGGCGAAAGCGTTTTCCTGGAGGTGCGCGCCTCGAATGCAGCCGCGCGCGCTCTCTACGCCAAGTACGGCTTCGCCGCGACGGGACTCCGCCGCAACTACTACCAGTACCCCGACGAAGACGCGGTCCTGTACCGCAGGGTCATCGGTAGCCATCAGTAACCCGCTTCGCGGTTACCGAGGTTCCCACCCCCTGGCCACCGGCCACTTTCTCAAATTGCACCACCCGCAGGGCAGTTACGAAATTCAGTGTATCTGTTGAAAACCGATTGAAGCGGCCTTGCCCCTGTGCTAGCTTAAAGTCCTTGCCAGACTGTTGGTAGGAGGTCTGCTGGATGGCAGCTCAGGTACGCGACGTGCTCATCGCCAGCAATGAAGAGTTTCGGCGCCTTGTTACTGAACATTCCCAATATTCCCAGCGGCTCGATAGCCTCACCCAGAAGAGATTTCTCTCCGAGGATGAGAAGATCGAAGAGGTCCGCCTGAAAAAGTTGAAACTGCGCCTCAAGGACCAGATGGAATCCTTGGAGCAGCAGTTCCGGCATCGCGAGAACAACGTAGCGTAATCACCGACCAGCCCCCATGACGGGGTCTTTGCCGCCACCACGGCAAACAAGTTCGGTATGTCCTGACACGCGGTTTCGGCCGCGTTTTTCTTTTGGCGCCTCAGTTCGTCAGGTTTTCAGTGCACCAGTTCTGCGCCGTCGAGCCAACTGTTCCTGAAATGTTGACGAACCCAGACACTGAAAAACTCACAAACTGACGTACTGACAAACTCACTCGGCCTGCCCCGTCTATAATTCCCCTATCCCATGGTTCGTGACGGCTACTATTACGCGCTCGGGTCCCTGGTAGCTGCCGGGCTTCTCGCTTGGCTGGCTGCCCCGCCGTGGGCCATCGTCCCGCTCGCATTCGGCGCGTTCTGTGCCTGGTTCTTTCGGGACCCCGACCGCCAGGTTCCGGCGGCGGCGGGCGCGATCGTCTCTCCCGGCGATGGCCGCGTCACCGACATCATGGCCATCGAGGTGGAGGGCCGTGGGCGCACCCGCATCAGCATTTTTCTCAGTGTGTTTGACGTCCACGTCAACCGCTCGCCCATCGGCGGCGTTGTCCGGGACGTGCAGTACCGCAAGGGCCAGTTCAAGAACGCCATGGGCGCGGCCAGCGCCGACGGCAACGAGCAGAACATCGTGACCGTGGACGACGGCGCCCAGACGGTGGTCTTCAAGCAGATTGCCGGCCTCATCGCGCGCCGTATTATCTTCACCAAGCGCGTCGGCGACACGGTCGCGCGCGGCGAGCGCATCGGCCTGATCAAGTTCGGCTCCCGCTGCGACGTCATCTTCGACGCTGCCGCCTCGGTGCAGGTGAAAATCGGACAACACGTCGCCGGCGGTTCCAGTATCCTTGCCCTCGCGCCGGTCACGCAGCCCGCTGACCGCCGCATCGAACTGACCGGCGCACAGCGCGAACAGGGAGCCTGCCGATGAACTGGCCGCCACTTCGTCGTGCCGACGATGACCCGCGGCGCCGCCGCTTCCGCAAGGGTATCTACCTGCTGCCGTCGCTGTTCACCACCCTGAACATGGCGCTTGGCTACTATGCCCTATACCACGCCATCCAGGGCTCGGTGGCCGAACCTTGGCATTACGACAATGCCGCCAAGGCCATCGGCTTCGCCATTATTTTCGACGGTCTCGACGGCAAAATTGCGCGCATGACCAATACGGAAAGCGACTTTGGGCGCGAGTTCGACTCTCTGGCCGACGTCATCACCTTTGGCGTCGCGCCCGCCATCCTTGCCTGGATGTGGGGATTCCGCATTCTCGCCCCGCTCAATGGCAGCGACCTCCTGGCGCGGGTGGTGCACCTGGGCGCAATTGCGACGTTCGCATTCCTGATTGCCGGCGCCAGCCGCCTGGCCCGCTTCAACATCCAGGTGAACCCGCAACCCTCGAATCCCGGCCGCCCGGGCAAGAAATATTTTGTCGGCATGCCGATTCCTGCCGGCGCCGGCGTCATCGCCGCCATCGTGCACTTCACCGACGGCGTTCCCATCCTGAGCTGGTGGATGGGTTTGATCTGGGCCGCGCTGGTCTTCGCCACCAGCTATCTCATGGTCAGCACCTGGCGCTTCTACAGTTTCAAGGACATTGATTTCCGCAGCCGGCATCCCTTCTGGGTAGTCGTCATCATCGGCATCGTCATTGCCTGCATCCGCTACTTCTCCGAGTATTTCCTGTTTTTCCTGGCGCTGTTCTACATGCTCTCCGGCGTTATCGCGCGCCTGATGTACATCTTGCGGCGCCGCGGCAGCCCGCCGCCACCGCCGTTGGAGGCCACCACCGCACCATGAACCGCGCTCACCAACCCGGCCGATCGGGCTCGGAGAACGGTCTCTACCGCGTCGCCATCGTCGGCGCCGGCACCCTGAAGGGCAAGGAACTCGCCGAGGTGCTGCCCGAGACTGCCTTTCCCGCGGTGGACATCAAGCTGCTCGACGACGACGAATCCCTCGGCCAGCTCGAGCCCGTCGGCGAGGAAGTGACGTTCGTGCAGAGCGTGCGCGCGGAAAACTTCGAGCACGTGGACTTTACCTTCTTTGCCTCGCAGCCGGATTTCACCCGCAAACACTGGCGCATGGCGCAGCAGGCCGGAAGCCTGATCGTGGACCTCTCGCACGCGCTGGAAGACGCTCCCGGCGCCCGCGTCCGCTCCCCGTGGCTGGAACGCGAGCTGCGCCACTCGCAAATACCGGAACTCGAGCCCGCGCCCGTGGTCACGGCGCATCCCGCCGCGGTTGTGCTGGCGCTGCTGATCGCTCGCGCGCAGAAGGTCGCCAACCTGCGCTCCGCCGTTGCCACCGTCTTCGAGCCCGCCTCCGAACACGGCCGCGCCGGCATGGACGAACTTCACGAGCAGACTGTGAACCTGCTCTCCTTCCAGGAAATGCCCAAGGCGGTTTTCGACGCGCAGGTCGCCTTCAATGTCCTGGCGCGTTACGGCGAGAATTCCTCGCCCACGCTGGAAAGCGCCGAGCGCCGCATCCTCAGCCACTACCGCCAAATTACCGGACAAGTTCCGCAGCCGGGGTCCGTGCCGCACGCCGATGTGCCGGTGCCTTCGCTGATGCTGGTGCAGGCGCCGATCTTTCATGGACACGTCTTTTCGCTCTACATTGAGTTGGAGCAGGCACATTCGATCGGCGATTTTTCGCAGGCCATCGCCGGCGAGCACGTAGAACTCACCCGCGGCTCCGAGGAGTCGCCCAGCAACGTTGCCGCCGCCGGGTCGGAGGACATGATGGTGTGGATCCGCGCCGATGCCCAGCGCGAGACCGGCTTCTGGATCTGGGCCGCCGCCGACAACCTGCGCGTGCTGGCATTGAACGCCATTGACGCCGCCCAGCAAATGGCGGCCGCCATGCCGAAAGGGAAGTTGCAGTAGAAGTACCGAGTACTGAGTACTGAGTACCTAGTACCGAGTGCCGCATTACGAGTACCACGCTCGGTACTCGGTACTCGGTACTAGGTACTCGGTACTCCTCAACACGTGACGAAACGCTTATCTATTGCCGCGCTCTTCTGCTGCTTGCTGCTGACGGTGAGCTGCGGCTACCACACCACCACCCACTACGTCCGCCTGCCTGACTCCGTCCACACCATCGCCGTCCCCGCATTCACCAATCAGACGCAAAACTACCGGGTTGAGCAGGTGCTGACCTCGGCCGTGGTTCGCGAATTCGTCACCCGCACAAAATTCCGCATCATCAGCGAACCGGCGGACGATGCCGACGCCACCCTGCGCGGCACGGTCACCACCATGCAACTGGCGCCGCTCACCTACGACTCGCAGACCGGCCGCGCCTCCAGCGCCCTAGTCACGGTCACCATGCGCGTCTCGCTGGTGGACCGCAAGGGCACGGTGCTGTTCGACCAGCCGAACTACACCTTCCGCGAGCAATACCAGGTCTCGCGCGAGCTTACCAGCTTCTTCGAAGAAGACTCGCCCGCCGTGGACCGCCTGTCGCGCGACTTCGCACGCACCCTGGTCTCCAATATCCTGGAGGCGTACTGAATGCGCGCCTTCGCCGCCGCGGAAAAATTCGTTACCGACATCGTGCAGCGCAAGCTGAAACCCTGCTACGTGCTCGCCGGTGATGAAGCCTTTTTCCGCAAGCAGTGCCGCGAGGCCGTGCTCCAGCATCTGGTTGCGCCCGATCTGCGCGACTTCTCGCTCCACGAATTCGATCTCGCCGAAACCCCGCTCATCGAAGTCCTCGATGCCGCCCGCACGCCTTCGCTCATGGCGCCGTTCCAGGTCTTCTTCATTCGCGGCGTGAAGGCGCTCTATACCCGCGGTTCGCACGATGCCGAGTTCAAGGCGATCGAAGACTACGCCGCCAATCCCAATCCCGACGCGCTGCTCATCTTCGTCGCCGACTTCATCAGCATTCCCGCCGACGTCCGCCGCATGGAACTCGCCGACCGCGACCGCTACCAGCGCCTGCGCGAAACTCTCGGCCAGTATTGTGGGATTGTCGAGATGGCGCGCGTTGAGGAAGGCGAGGCCGTGCGCTGGGCCATCGACACCGGCGCCGCAGAAGGCGTCAAGGTTGATAATGACGCCGCGCGCGAACTGGTGGACGCGTTGGGCGGCGACATGATGCTGGTGGCCAACGAACTGGAAAAACTCATCCTCTACGTCGGCGAGAAAAAGCGGATCGCGCTCGGCGACGTCGAAACCATGGTCCTGGCCGCCAAGCAGCGCTCGCTCTACGAACTCACCGACGCCATTTCCGCCAAGGACCGCGTGCGCGCGCTTGGGGTGCTGGAAGCGATCCTCAGCAGCGGCGAAGGCGAGGAGGCCGCCATCGGCCACCTCTACATGCTGGCGAAAACCTTCCGCCAGATGCTGGTGATTTTCGAGAAGCGCGTGCGCGACTCGCGCGCGCTCTGGGCCGCGCTCTGGCAGGGCTTCCGCGTTCCGCCTTTTGCCGCCGAAGACATCCTGCGCCAGGCACGCCGCTACAAGTCTCGGCGCGAACTGACGCGCGCCCTGCGGCTCATCGCCCGCGCCGACCTCGACCTCCGCTCCAACCCGCCCAGCAAACGCCTCATCCTCGAGCGGTTGGTGCTCGACCTCTGCGCCGAACCCAACATCGCAGAAGCCGGGTGGGAACAACAACAGTTGCCCGTGTAGCTTGAACCTCGATTCCTATTTTCGCCGCATCTCCTACTCCGGCCCCCTCGCGCCGACACTGGAAACCCTGCGCGCCGTGCACTATGCCCACCTGCTCGCCGTACCTTTCGAGAACCTCGACATTCACCGCGGCGTGCCCATTGCGCTCGACCAGGAGCACCTGTTCGATAAGATCGTGCTCCGCCGCCGCGGCGGCTTCTGCTACGAGCTGAACAGCCTGTTCGCGGCCCTGCTGAGTGAACTCGGTTTCCGCGTAACCCTGCTCTCGGCGCGCGTTCCCATCGCGGAGAACCGCGTCGGCCCGGAATTCGATCACCTCACACTCCAGGTGGATTTGGACACGCCCTGGCTGGCCGACGTGGGATTCGGCGAGTCTTTCATCGAGCCGCTTCCGTTGTTGCCCAACGCGGAGCAGTTTCAGCGCAATGTTTTTTACTGCCTCGATACCCGGGAGGAGCGCTGGCGCGTCCTGCGCTATTCTCCCGAGCCCGGCAACCGGCGCGGCGTGCCGGTGCTGGCCGATTCGGCCTCGGAGTGGCGCATGCTGTACGACTTCACGCTCGTGCCCCGGCGCCTCTCCGAATTTGAGGGCATGTGCCGTCATCACCAGACCTCGCCGGAATCTCATTTCACGCGCAATCGCGTATGCAGCATTCTGACCCCCACCGGGCGCGTTACCTTGACCGGCGCGCGTCTGGTGATCACCGAAGGCGGCCAGCGCCGGGAATCTGCTCTTGCTACTACCCAGGAATACGACACCGCGCTGGAAGGATTTTTTGGGATCCGGCTGGATGCGGTGCAAAGCACCGGCACGTGACAAACGGCTCTGTCGCCCGCTAAAGCGAGCTCTTGCTCAGGCAGGCAGCTAACCCCGGGTTCACTCACGGGGCGACGTTCTGCCGCGCGCTACGCCAACTGAGCGTCCTCGCCCTGCCAGCAAAACGAAAACGGCAGGCCGCAGCCTGCCGTCCGAAAGCTAAAAGCTAAATTAAACAATTCCCAGCCTACTACCCGCCTGCCTCGCGCACACCTGTGCCTAAGGCATTCCTGAAAATGAAACAACTCCAAGAAATTGTTGACAGTAGCTGATCTTGGTGTTAAATGGCGCGATTCTCTCCAAAGGACGCTCGAGTGCGAAGACAAACGAAGTACTGGTTGGCGTTTGTGGCGGTTGGCCTCGTCCTCGGATTAGCTTTGCTGATGGTACGAATAGGGCTACGTGTCGGGGTGACAAAACCTATGAACGTCCATGACACAGTTGTAATGTCGGTAAAGTCCTGGGCCAAATACCCAAGGATCCCATCCGACGATGCGGTCCTGGAGGTAGTTTGGGCAGAAACAATCTCAAAGCACGATTTCCGATTCCATCCAGAAGGCGTTCAGTCACTTGTGACGAGGCTTCAGGACGATTTCAGGCAAGGCCCTGTTCGTAGAGAGATTCGGGCAAGGACGAAAGACTTCTACGCAGACACGAACAAGGGCGGCAAGATCAAAACTGTTAATGATCTCGTGAACGCCGTAGATCAGAGTCCCGCACCGCAGTAATTGCAGCCCGCGCTATCGCGATTAGAGCGACAAATGACCATGACCACGATCCGACCGCATACAATCGTCTTCTGCTTTTCTTTGCTGATGCCGGTTATCGCGCTTGGTCAATCGACGCAGCTTTGCCGCCCATTGGACTATAAGGTTCTTTCCGACACTGCGTTTCTAATCAAGTGTGTCGAGGCTAACGTCTCGCAACTGACGTTGTCCACGAATGAGGAGTCATTCGTGGAGCGTGTTGATGGAGGTGGCCCGAAAATTAAGATTATCCGCGTATTGGCGGTCCCGGAAGTTCCGCAATGGCTGACAATCATGCTGGCCGTTTCGTCGTCCGGGGCTGGCATTCACTTGCTTGAGAACGACAACAAATACCGGATGGTTCTTCATTTCGTACCACAAGCTGCGGCTGCAACCGCATCTGCGACGGAAATGCAATTCCAGACCGCCTCTGGTTCAACGTCACTTTGCAACGTCAAAGACTATAAAGTCCTTTCCGACCGCGTGCTGGGGATCCGGTGCACGGAGGCGGATGTTTCGGGACTGTCCCTATCATCCGGCGCGATATTTTCACTGGAAACTGCGGATTTCGGCAAAAAGCCGATAGACGTGGTTAGCGTCACTCCGGTACCAGACACCCTGCAGTGGCTCTTAATCAATCTTGCTCCTTCGGCAAGCTCCATGGACAAGAAGGTGCTGGAACAACAGCACAAGTATCGGCTGGTCCTACAGTTGGTGTCCACATCACAGCCGCCAATACAAGGAAAGGTAGAACAGGATCTGGATACAGCTGGTACACTTTCGGTGATCCAACCTCTGACCGAAGCTGAAGCCAATACTTACATTTTTGAATCCCACGTTGGGTTTAGGGCCGGGCCCAATGGCAAGTGTCAATTTATCATGCAAGATTACGCCGCCAAACCGGTGGAAGTAAGCGGCGACTGCAATCTCTTGGTTCCCGTCCCCGACCATCTGACGCCGCACTTCTTACAAGAGTTGGGAGGGGTGGGGCGCCTACGAGTACAGCTTCAGAACGCGCCGGATAATTCCTCATTGTTTCCACTTAGGATTCCAGGGCTTCTAAACGTGTACGCGGCCGAGCCTAAATTCGAGGCGAAAGCGCAGCTCGCAGCACAGCAGGCCCCGGCCACGAAAGATGCCGCGAGCTACTATGTCAAGTTGGACCACGCGGCCGGTGCCCATGCGCAACCCGCATGGGTGCTAGAAGGCCGGATAGCTCCTCCGGTGGGGACGTTGCACCGAAGATTCCAGTTCTACCCGGTTGCAGCTGCGGATGTAGGGCAGAACAAAGTAAGTGGCATAAGCTATACCGACACGATAAATTTCGGTGTGACATTTACTCGCGTGTTTCGGCCGAACACAGTTTTACAAGGCATTTTTTTCAGTCCGGGAATAACCTTCGAGACCGATAAGGAGTTGGATCGCGATAACTTATTGGCAAATCCAGACTTGACATACTATTTTGCGGGCCTTTATGCACCGAGACGGGTTCGCACGTTGAGAGAATTCAGCAAGCGACAGGCAATTGCGAAGGCACACGGTATTACCCTGGCGCCAGAAACTCTTCCCCGTGCCCGGCTCGGATACACACTAGATTTCCACTCTGGCACTGAGATTGGCGGCGCGTTGCGTGACACCACGGTCACGGCGTCCGTCGGCAAGGCCACGCTGCTACTGCCCACGTATTCGATTGCACGCGTTGTGCCGCAAATACACGGTCAGATCGAAATTGGGAACTTCACCATTGATGCTACCGGCACCCCAAGGTATTTGGCAACGACTGAGAATACAGTCGTTGAGCAGAAAGACCATACATTACGACTAAGGGCGGTAAGCGGTTGGAATGCGTACGGAGTTCTCAGCGGGAATCTAGCCCTTGATAATGCAGGCCACTTCTCGGTGAATATTGCTTACAAGAATGGGTTTTCTCCGCCACGATTTATCCGCGTGAATACAGTGCAAACCGGACTCTTGCTGAAGTACTAGGTTGCTTTCACGAACGCGTCTGATGACTTCAGCCGCTGCCAAAGCGATCCATCCTGGCGGAGCAAGAGATACGTATTGCTGTGTCTCGCCAAAACTCTGATCCGCTTAACTACCAACTACTTCGCAATGGCGTTCAGGCGCTTGCCGAGCCGCGACTTATACCGCGACGCCGTATTCTTGTGCAGCACGCCCTTCTGTACCGCCTTGTCGAGCACCGAGGTGGTCTCACGATATCCGACGCCTGCCTCGTCCTTGTTGCCGCTGGCGAGCGCCGTGCGGAACTTGCGCAGGGCGCTGCGCAGGCGCGACTTGTTGGCGCGATTGGCGGCGGTGCGCTTTTCCGTCTGCCGGGCGCGTTTCAGGGCCGAAAAGTGATTTGCCATATTCGACTGATTGTCCTCTGAGAATTTTTCCTGCGGGCCAGACTTGTATTTTACGGGCTGCCGGCGCATCGGTCAATCGCGCCCTGCTTCCGCCCGGAAGCGAATCTCCTGAAAACGCGCCATTTACAGTCTCCAGGTCTTGTCTTTCCTGACGACCGAAGACTGACGACTGAAGACTCACGACCGACGACTGGGGACTGTTTGTGCCATTGACTCTGTCCCGAGCCCGTCGTACTCTAGGCGCAATGGTAGTTGCTTCCACTTGGTGGCGAGCATCGGCCCATCTCCCCACTCCAGTCATCTCCATGTCCGTACGCGCGCGCGCCGGCGTTCCCGGTGCCGCGGCGGGAGGTTAACGCTCAGCATTAAATGAAGAAGAATATCGACATCGCCAAAAACATCGAGACCCTGTTCGGAACCCGGGACGAAAACCTCCACCTCCTCGAAGAAGGCCTGAACGTCACCATTGACCTGAAGGCGGAATCCGTCGAAATCGAAGGTGCGGCGCGCGACGTCGCCCGCGCCGAACAGGTTTTCTCCGACTACGCGCATCTCCAGCGCACCGGCTTCGTCTTCAACAACGGCGATCTTGGCTCCATTCTGCGCATCCTTGCCTCCGACCCGGCGGCGACCCTGCGCGGTCTCGCCGAAGCCGGACGCCAGCGCTCCTTTGGGAAACGCCCGGTGCAGCCCAAGAGCGCCAACCAGCGCCGCTACGTCGAGGCCATCGAGAAGAACGACATGGTCTTCGGCATCGGGCCGGCAGGCACCGGAAAAACCTACCTCGCGGTGGCCATGGCCATCTCCGCGCTGCTCGCCAAGAAGGTGAACCGCATCATCCTGGCGCGGCCCGCGGTCGAGGCCGGCGAACGCCTCGGCTTTCTGCCCGGAACCTTGCAGGAGAAGGTCGATCCCTACCTCCGGCCGCTGTACGACGCGCTCTACGACATGATGGACCCGGAGAAGATCGATCGTTACCTGGAGAAAAACATCATCGAGATCGCGCCCATTGCCTTCATGCGCGGGCGCACGCTCAACGATTCCTTCATCATCCTCGACGAGGCGCAGAACACCACCTCGGAGCAGATGAAGATGTTCGTCACCCGCCTCGGCTTCAACTCCAAGGCGGTCATCACCGGCGACATCACCCAGATCGACCTGCCCACCAGCAAGCGCTGCGGCATGCTGGAAGCGATGGACATCCTGGGCAACGTCGACGGAATTTCGTTTGTGCATTTCGACGAGAGCGACGTGGTCCGCCACCACCTGGTGCAGCGCATCATTCGCGCCTACGACGATTACAAGACGCGCCTGAGCGACGACCAGATGGTGCTGCCGATCAACGGCAAGTCCGGCCGCAACGGTTCGCCGCCGCCGGTCGAGCCGGTCGCGCCCGTGATGGAAACGGCCCCGGAGCACGTCGAAGAGTAAAATTGACGGCGGTCACGGGAGGGCTGCACGTGCCCTCCCGTTCGCTTTTATGATCATCATCAGGAAAGCGGCGCCGGGAATTTCCGAGCAGGCGCTGGCCCGTTTCGCGCGGCGCGCGCGCAAGGCCGCGGGCCTTCGCGGCCAGGTCAATGTTGTGTTGACCTCCAGCCGCGACATCCGCGCCCTCAATCGCCGCTTCCGCGGAAAGGATAAGCCGACCGACGTGCTTTCGTTTCCTCCTGTTCCGGTTGTCGCCGATACGTTCTCCGGCGACATCGTGATTTCCACCGATATCGCCTGCCGCAACGCGCGCCTCTACCAGCACGCGCCCGCGCAGGAGCTGAAAATTTTGATCCTGCACGGCATACTCCATCTCGCAGGTTACGATCACGAATCCGACCGCGGCGAGATGGCGCGCCAGGAAGAGCGTCTCCGCCGCAAACTCGGCCTCGGCAACGGCCTGATCCGCCGCACGACCAACGGCCAACGGCCAACGACCAACGACCGCCCGAGGCGAGCCCGATGAACCTCGCCCTTGCCATCGCCTTCATCGTTCTCTTGTTCATTCTCGGGCTCGTCTCCTATGTCGAGCGCGTGTACACCGAACGCGGCAAGTTTCTCTCGCGCGAATTCGAGGAGAACATCGAAGCCTTTGAGCAGGCGGTCGAACCGCGCTTGAGGATGGGCCGCGAACGCGCCGCGCTCTCCGTCGCCGTGCTCGAGCAGCTCGCCACCGCGGCGCTCGCCATGCTGGCCGCGTACAGCGTCTTCCACACCGGCAACTGGACCGCCGCCGAGCTTGCGCAGGCCGCGCTCGCCATGGTGCTGAGCGTGGTGGTGTGCAACCGCCTGCTCCCGTTTGTGCTCTTCTCGCGCACCCGCGGCCTGTGGCTCGCCCGGTTTACCATTCCGCTGCGCGCCTTGCTGTACCTCGCCATGCCGGTGACGCTTGCGATCGGGTTCTGCATCTCCGTCTTCGCGCTCACCCGCGAGCACGCTGAGCCGGAACCCGAGCGGCCGTCGGAAGCCGTGGACGCGCTCATCGAGGCCGGCCAGGAGGAAGGCATCCTCGAGGAGAGCGACCGCGAGCTCATCCAGTCGGTGGTCGAGTTCGGCGACAAGACGGTGCGCGAGGTGATCAAGCCGCGTCCGGAGATGTTCGCCGTGCCCGCCGACACCACCGTCGAGAACCTCACCGACATGCTGCGCACGCGGCCGTACTCGCGCGTGCCGGTGTATGAAGGTTCCATCGACAAGATCGTCGGCATCGTGCACGCCCGCGATCTGCTCCAGGTTGCTGACACCGAGGCGCGCACCCGGACCGTCCGCGAGCTGATGAACACCGACGTCAAGTTTGTGCCCGAGAGCAAGCGCGTCAGCGACCTGCTGCGCGAGATGCAGCGCGACAACATCCGCATGGAGATCGTGGTGGACGAATACGGCGCTGTCGCCGGGCTGGTCACCATCGAAGACATGGTCGAGGAGATCGTGGGCGAGATTCGCGACGAGCGCGAGAAGGACATCATCCGCGAAAACGAATATTCCTACATCGTTCCCGGCAGCATGGACGTGGATCGCCTCGATGAACTGTTCGGCATGCGGCCGGAAGGGCACGAGGCCACGACCGTGGCGGGCCTGGTGAGCGAGATTGCCGGGCGCATCCCGCAGCAGGGCGAGGTCATCAATGCCGAGGGCCTGCGCTTCGAGGTCCTGCAGTCCACCGACCGCCGCGTCGAGCGCCTGCGCATCTCGACCTTGCAGCACGCGAAGACCGGAACGAGTGGCACTTAATTCCAATGAAGAAGTCACGATTACTCATCGGTCTTGCACTCATAGCGGCAGCGGCAGTCATGTGGCGATACGTGCCGGAATGGATCACCAGTGGTTTTCATTGGAACAGATAATGTTGGTACGCAGACGAGCTGAGAGCTGAAAGCTGAGAGCTGATAGCTGAGAGCTAATTTATGAAGTCCGGTTTCGTCACCATTCTCGGGCGTCCCAATGCCGGCAAGTCCACGCTGCTGAACGCGCTGGTCGGGGAGAAGCTCGCCATCGTGACCCACAAGCCGCAGACCACGCGCAACCGCATCCAGGGCATCCTCAATCTTCCGGCGAAGAAGGGAAGGCCGAAAGCGCAGGTGATCCTGATTGATACGCCCGGCGTGCATCGGCCGGAAAATCGCCTGGACAAAAAAATGATGCAGGAGGTGCGCGACGCCCTCGAAGGCTGCGGCCTGGTGCTGCTCATCACCGACATCACGCAGAGGTTCGGGACGGGCGAGCAGTTCGTCATTGACCTGGCCAAGCGCGCCAACACGCCGGTGATCCTGCTGCTCAACAAGATTGATCTAGTTGATAAGCGCAAGTTGCTGCCGCTGATCGAGCAGTGGTCGAAGCTGCACGACTTCCGCGAAATCATTCCTATTTCCGCGCGCAAGAAGCTTGGCTTGGAAGACCTGCTCGACGCGATTGTCAGCTCGCTGCCGGAAGCTCCGGCATATTTTCCCAGCGACCAGCTCACCGATCAGCCGATGCGTTTTCTGGCCGCCGAAATCATCCGCGAACAGGTGCTGATTTCGACGCACCAGGAAATTCCATACGCAACCACGGTGCTCATCGAACGCTTCGAAGAGGACAAGGGCCTGGTACGCATCGCCGCGACCATCTATTGCGAGCGTGAGGGGCAGAAAGGCATCCTGATCGGCAAGGGCGGCGCCATGCTGAAGAAGATCGGGACCGAAGCGCGCCACCAGATCGAGCGCGCGCAGGGCAAGAAAGTGTTTCTCGAAATGTTCGTCAAGGTGCGTCCTGGCTGGCGCGATTCCAGCGACTTCGTCGAAGGGCTTGACTGGCGCCGGCAACTGGAAGACATTGCCGCGCGCGAGCAATTCGAAAAAAATCTGGAGTGACCATGTCCATCGGCTCGGAAGAAGATCTGCGCGGCATGAAAGCGGCGGGAGAAATCGTGGCCCGCGTGCTGGCGGCGATGAAGCAGCAGGTGCGCGCCGGCGTGACCACCCGCGAACTCGACCAGGTTGGCGCGCGCGTCATCCGCGAGAGCGGCGCCGTCTCCGCGCCCCGCATGGTCTACCAGTTTCCCGGCGAGAACTGCATCAGCGTCAACGACGAAGCGGTGCACGGCATTCCCGGCGAGCGCGTCATCGAGCCCGGCGATTTGGTCAAGCTCGATGTCACCATCGAGAAGAACGGGTACATGGCGGATGCGGCACTCAGCGTCGCCGTCGATCCTGTGCGCCAGCTTCATCACAAGCTGGCGCGCTGTGCCGAGCGGGCGTTCCAGCGGGCGCTGCTGGTGGCGCGGGCGGGCGCGCGCGTGCACGACATCGGGCGCGCGGTGGAGAACGAGGTCCGCCGCAGCGGCTTTTCCGTCATCCGCGGCCTGTGCGGCCATGGCATCGGCCACAAAATTCATGAAGCGCCTGAGGTCCCGAACTTCTATGTTGCCACGGCGCGCCAGGAACTCACCGAGGGCCTGGTCATCACGATTGAGCCGATCATCGCAGCGGGCAGCGGCGAATCGCATACCGCGGACGACGGCTGGACGGTAAAGACCACCGACGGCAAGCCTTCCGCGCATTACGAGCACACCATCGTGATCACGCGCGGCATGCCGATCATCCTGACCGCATAAACGGCTTGCATTCCTTCTCGTTGTCCCACCACGTGCCGGGAGATTGACTTTGCGGGAGTCGCCACGGCATGCTTGCGGCCACGGCTTTATGGGGGGCGGATGGTCGGCAGAACGATTTCTCACTATCAAATCCTGGAGCAACTTGGCGGCGGCGGCATGGGAGTTGTCTACAAGGCGCAGGACACGCGCCTGGGCCGCTTTGTGGCGCTCAAGTTCCTGCCGGCTCAGGTGGCCGGGGACGCGCAGGCGCTGGAGCGCTTCCAGCGCGAAGCGCGGGCCGCTTCCGCCCTCAACCACCCGCACA